>CAMQTJ010000026.1 GCA_947037125.1 uncultured Holdemania sp. | reverse complement strand
TACAGGACATAAAAATAATGAATAAAATATCATCATACATATATCATTCAGTTCCAACCACTAGAAAACTAATTGTCTATTCAATGAACATTTCAAAGAGTTATTTTACACCTTGTGGCGTCTGATGGCAGTTAGATTTATTTTTAATGTCAATTTAATATCACATTCGCTCGTATATTTACTATCTATAATCTTGATCAACTAATTCCTTATATTTTCTTTCTAATAAAGTATAACCTATTCAAATAATCATAATCAGGTTAAAGGGGGCATTAAAAATATGTCTATGTCACTTTATGCAAATCTCTATTATTAACCTCGTATACTACATCAGCGATGGTTTCCATCTCATCATTATGACTTGTAAATATTAATGTTCGTGTTGGATCATCTTTCATATATTGTTCAAGAAGCTCTACCACTTCTTTCCTAATATGTTTATCCAAAGCATCAAATGGCTCATCAAGTATTAAATACTTGGGTTTATCCATAATTGCCTGAATGATTCTCATCTTTTGTTTCATTCCTAATGAATAAGTAGCATATTTCTTGTTGATATCAATATCAAACTCCAACAGCTTTGCTAAATCTCTTATATCGCACTCCTTAGCTACTTTTCTTATTCTAGCTAATTCTAGTAAGTTTTCAATGCCTGTATCATTTTTGATAAACTCAGGTGCATTAATACTAATACCTGCATTCTCTATGAAGTCACGATCTTTTCCAATAGTAACTCCATCAACTATAACAGAACCACTGCTTGGTTTAGAGTATCCTACTATTAATTTCAGCAACACACTTTTACCTGAACCATTAACTCCCTTAATATATACTTTTTGACCATCCTCAATGTTTAATGAAATGTTATTAAACACTTCAATGCCCTTAAAACTTTTTGTTACCTGTTCAATTTTAATCATAATATATCTCCTTTTCTTAAATAATACTGAATATTTATTATTAATACTATTAATGATAAGTATATCACCATGAATAATGATTTAATTTCAGTTAGTAAATCACCTGAAAATGAAATTATACTCATAACATTATTAACTTCAAAAATTACAATACCAATAAATACAAAATTACATAGCAAATAACAAATAGTACCTTTATTAACAATGGCATAGATATCATATAATAATGCCATTACTGTTAAGGTAAAGCAAAATCTTAGGATATATAAACCTACAACTAATAATTCAGCAACATCAATATTGAATTGATTCGTTACTAAGGAGAATCCCAATAAAGTAATAAACATAATAGAGAAATTTATGAACATAATCTTCAGTTTTCTTTTTAAATTGTAAAGGACGAATTCCTTTTTTGTCATTCGATAACTTAATAAACTGAGATATGTAGTATCTTCATTTTTAGCATCAATATATAAGTATAGAGATATAGTGAATAACAATATATAGCAAATTATGTACATGACATTGAATTGCTCTAAACCGTATTGAGGGAAAACGGATATATTAAGAAATGTTAAATTAGCATAATCTAGCATATTAAGTTGCATATCTAAAATAGCATAACTATAAAACATCACTAATACCATAAACGCACAGATAACCAATCCCTTTAATTTCATAGTTCTAAATCTTTCATCTTACGTTCATAGTACCAATATATCAGAAATCCGTACAGTGGATATACTGTCATTCTATATATACCGACATGGATATCACTGAAATATGCAATGAATGGATTGAAAGGAGTTAAATCTCCATTATTTAATATGGCTAAAAAATAGAAACCAAGAAACATTATCATAATAAACATTTTCTTAATATTGTAATGCTTATCAAATATATTAACCATTAGTAATAAATAGAATAATAGCAAACACATATATTGATTGATCATATAGTACAGCGATTTTATCAAGTCAATATCTACACCAAGTATAATTAGAAACAAATTATTGATGATATTAATTATAACAATTAGCACTAATAAATTCATGCAACCATCTAGCAGGATATCTTTAAAGTAATCTTTAATGTTAGCATAGCGATAAAGCTCTAATCTTACCAAGACATCATCCTTGCTCATACTATAAACTAGCATTGATACCACTGAGAACACAAAGATATCATAGTGTAATAGGGCGTTGTTTAATAATTCGTGACTAACAAAACCATAATAAATTATAAGTGTTATCAAATATATCGCGGGTAGTTGCACATATTTTTTACATTTCAAGATGATCACCCTTATACCAAATAATGAATAAACTAACGAATAATGGAATGCAATTCATTAATATTATAATGATACTACTAAAATTACTGTAAGCACCTATTGCCATTAATGCAGTTGGATTGAAATAGATGCCAACCTGTCCGAATAGGGCATAAATACCATAACCAAGTATTGCAACTCCATAATAATAAGCAAGTGGAGCTATTAATACTTGTTTTTTACTTTTTAATACTAAAGCAATAGATTGAGCAAAGAAGGCATAGACAAATGGCATCATGAAGAATTTAAAGAAACCCTCAATTATATGATACCGAAATGGATTAAAGTGATAGAAATTATTGCCAAATAAATCAGTTAAAAACATTCCGTCCACTACCGTGGCATCATATGCACCGCTATTTAATGGAATATCCAAAATATTTGTCATTACAATAAGGAAACACGCATATAATGTGAATGATAAGAACACAGCACCCGCAGTTTTTAAAGAATTTATAGCAATAATTTTTAGTATTCTCGTTTTCCATTTTTGATATCTTCCAAGAGAAAATCGTAAGATAGTATTATATTGATTATAAAATTTTATTCCAATTATAATAACCAAAAAAGGCAAAAATAATTGGAAATTGTTTGTACCCCATACTACGTCACTTGTTCCATTGAAATATGCTACTTCACTCAAATATTCTAATATAGTATTAAGTGAACACGTATCTAGGGGGAGTTGTTGCATGATACATGCTTGCTCTGCATTAGAAAAATAATTTAAAAGAACATTTATATATCCCTTATCACTAATGTTTGTGTATACCATAACAATAAAACAAATACTCGCTAAAATGATATAAACTAAATTATTTCTTAAAAATAGTTTCATAACTTTATCCTCCTTTGTTTTCATAGTTAACTATAAATCATTTATATTTATAATTATTTTACCAAAAAATCTATTGGCTAACAGTCTTTAAATATACTTGCTTCCCACCATCAGCCAATATAAACGATGACTAGTAGTCTCATCTGTTATTTTTTAGCTTTTCAAATCTATTTTTTCCTTTAGTATATTATATGTATTTTTTTCATCTGTATTAAGCTTACTTTTTTTATCTAACTTCATACTTTTTGCTGTAATTTTCTCTATATTTTCACCATTATCAACAGGCATTACGTGCATTTTTAAATATAAAGGAATACTATTTTCAATCTTTGTAGAAAGCATAAATAAAACAGGTTGCTGTTGAGTTCCACAACCTTGACAACCTGATTCCTTACTTTTAGAGCCAATATATGCAGTATCAGACTCATAGAACATCGAATCTAATAAATTATCGCTATTAGATTTAGCCATAAGTAATCTACATTTTCGTGATAATAGTAATGCTGTTTTGTAATTTACGTTAAGTTCACTAGCTAATTCAATTGCTGAAATACCTTTTGAAGAATTAAAGAATAAATGAAGTCCTAGAATCAATTTATAAAGATCAAGTTTATTATCTTGAAAGATTAAGTTTGCAAATAAGTAATGATTATGAGAACAATTTTTACATTGAGAAACATTTCGTGACTGGATACAATAATATTAAGTGCAACTTATAATAAAATTGTTTATTATTATTTTACTTTCCACTATAATATTCATTTACCATAACGCCCTCATATCCAAGATCATTTAAAATATTTTCAAATATTTGTAGTTCTTTTATGTCTAATTTATAAGCATAAACATTCTGTTGAATATAATTTTTACTTAATTCACCAAATTCATCACGTACAAATTCAACCTGTTTATAAATAATATCGATGCTGCAATCTTCATCACTCCAGCCAAATGCTTTACTATCTTCATACAGATTATCTACAAAAGTTCTTTGAAATTCATTTAGAGCTTTATAATCTTCATCATTTCCCTCTATGTCATATCTTACATCAGTGAAAGTATAAGCTCCCATACCAGGTTCATTACTTTGTGTTTTACAGCTTGTTCGTACAGTTACTGGAACTTTGTGATACTCAAATGAATAAGCTAAATTAAATAATTTTGTTGAATAAGCAAGTTGTGATAATGAAAATACTATCACAAAAGTTGATACAAAGAAGATTATTGTTTTCCTAGTTATTTTTATATTTCGTTGAGAAATAAATGTTAGTAATAAATTACCTACAATAACTACAACTAATAAAGGAAAGTAATAACTAAATCCACGATAAAAATCTAAATTCATAATTATTGTTACTGTAAATGTATTTATGATAAATGGATATGCCCATTTATTATCAGTTAGTGATTCACTATTTTCAGCTTTATGCTTCTTAAAGTTTTTCATCAATAATATATAAGCACCAACGGCAATTATTATTTGAAACACAAGTACTCCATAAGATATTTCTGGAATATAATACATTTCACATCTTAAATTATCAAAATGATTGAATATATTTGCTAATAAACAATAAGGATTTAATACTTGTAGCCATTGTCCTAAATTTTCATATGCAAGACCTCTAATAAATCCATTACCATAAGGTATAACATTACGTATAAATTGTGCTATTCCTTGGTAGATTGTAATAAGTATTAAATGATAACCCAATAAAATTATGAAACTATCAATTACATTATTACATTTTTCTATGATAAAATAATTTATTATAGTTATTATAGCTACAGTTATTGATACTAATAACAAATATAAAATTAATTCACCAATACTTAAACCTACTCCGTTTATAATTACTCCTACAATAAAATTAATTACAAACATCACAACTACTTGCATTATAGTATATATAATTGTTGCATTCATTAAATCTGTTTTTTTAATTGGCAATGCAAAATAAGTATCAGTAGCTTTTTTATTTTGAAACATTTTGAAGTTATAAATCGGTAATACTACAGTCGCAGTACCTAAACATAAAAACAACATCACTTGGGTAATACCGCCTGGATAGTTTCCAAAATCTAATATTGTTATAAATGGATAAGATAGGAAAAAAGCAATAAAAAGTAATATATTAAGTTTCTTATTTTGTTTAACCAAAGACATAAAATAGGTTTTATTCATTATTCGCTATACCCCCTAGCTTGCATTTCAAATAAAAATAATTCTTCAAATGATACTGATAAAACTTCTAATAATATTGGCTTTAATTCATTTAAATAATTTGTAACATGTTCAATATCCCCTTTTACGACAATTGAATAAACCCTTGATGTTTGTTTAATTGATAAAATATCTAAACCATCAAAAACACTTTGTTCAATTTCATCACTAAACGCTAATTGAATTTTATGGATGTTATCTTTTGATTCTATAATATCACCACTAGTACAAATTTGATGATTTTCTAATATTGCAAAGCCATCACAGATATCTTCAAGTTCACGTAAATTATGAGAAGAAATAATCACTGTAATATTTTTATTTTCAATTAATTCAATCAATGATTTTTTAAAGGTTAATCTTACAAATGGATCTAAACCATCAAAGGCTTCATCTAAAATTAATAATTTTGGTGAAATAGCTAATGCCATTAAAATAAATACTTGTCTTTTCATTCCTTTTGAAAAAGTATGAATTGTAACATTTTCATTTAGCTTAAATATCTCTAAATATTTAGCGTATATTTCTTCATCAAATTTATAAAATGATTTATAAAAGTTTTTTAAATCTATAATTGTTGCATTAATTGGATAATATGGATCATCACTAACAAAAAAGATATCTTTTTTAATTAATTCATTTTCATATACATGATTATCATCAATTGTAATACTTCCATTGTCACATTCATAAATACCTGCAATACAGCGCAATAAAGTTGATTTACCTGCACCATTTATTCCTACAAGACCAAAGACACTACCATCATTAATAGTTAAAGAAAGGTTGTCTAAGACAATTTTATTACCAAGATTTTTATTAATATTTTCAATTTTAAGCATCTTTATTCCCTCCATAATATTTACTAATTACTTCTTCTACTTTTTTTATATCAACTTTATTTGTATAACATTTACTAACAATAGAATCTAAATCATTTAGTTCTTCACTAAAATCTTTTGCAGCAGTATTTTTGTCTACAAATACACCTTTTTTATTAATTGAATAAACAACACCGTGTGATTCAAGTTCTAAATATGCTTTCGCAACTGTATTTGGATTAATACCAAGGTCACTTGCTAAAGATCTAACTGATGGTAATTTATCATGTTCTTTTAGTATTCCTAAGTTTACATAGCGAATAATTTGTTTTTGAATTTGTTCAAATATTGGATCATTGCTTCGTATATCGATAAAAAACATATAATCTCCTTCCTGTACCTCTTGTACTCCCTGTACTAACTGTACTCCTAGTGGGTGAAATTGTCAATGAAATTTTTGAATTTTATGAACTTAGTACAAATATACTATTAAAACCATGGAATATAGCAGCTTATAAAATCAATGATTATAATTTTATTAGTGGATATGACAGATAGATATTAAATTAATCTATTTTATAATAGACTATTTATTTATTATTCCTTCAATATTTATAGAGTAATAAAAAAAGATATTTTTTAAATATCTTTCGTTATTTGATTTAAATTAAAGTCGAAAAAGGTCGAAAAAAAATAATTTAATTAATTAATTTTCAGCTCGCATTTCAATGATAATATCACGAAGTTCTGCAGCTCTTTCAAAATCCATAACTTTCGCTGCACTTTTCATTTCAGCCTCAAGTGAAGTAATAAGTTTTTGCTTATCTTTTTTATCGACTTTAGCACGACGATTCATATAGTTTTTCGCCATTTCTTTAGTTTCTTTACCACTAATAGCCTCATGAATTTGCTTCACAATTGTTGTAGGAGTAATATTATGTACCCTATTGTATTCTATTTGAATTTCACGACGACGATCTGTTTCCAATATCGCTTTTTTCATTGAATCAGTTTCTTTATCAGCGTACATGATTACACGCCCCTTACTGTTACGAGCAGCACGACCAATTATTTGAATTAATGAACGCTCTGAACGTAAAAAGCCTTCTTTATCTGCATCTAATATACAGATTAATGAAACTTCAGGTATATCTAATCCTTCTCTTAAAAGATTTATTCCAATTAAAATATCATATTTACCACGTCTTAAATCACGAATAATTTCTGTTCTTTCAAGCGTTTTTGTTTCATGGTGCAAATAAGCACTTTTATAATTACGCTCTATAAAATAATCACTAAGATTTTCTGCCATTTTTACAGTAAGTGCTGTTATTAAAGTACGTTCATTATTTTTAATTTGAATATCTATTTCATCACATAAATCATCAATTTGACCATGTGTTGGACGAATATCAATTACAGGATCTAAAAGACCTGTAGGTCGAATAATTTGTTGTACTACTTCATTATTTACTTTTTCAAGTTCATAATTTCCAGGTGTTGCACTTACAAAGATAGCTTGATTAATTACTGATTCAAATTCTTCAAACTTCATTGGTCGATTGTTCATTGCACTAGGTAATCTAAATCCATAATCAACTAATACTGTTTTACGAGCACGATCGCCATTATACATTCCTCTTACTTGAGGTAATGATACATGTGATTCATCTACTACTAATAAAAAGTCTTTTGGGAAATAATCAAAAAGATTATAAGGTCGTTGTGATTCATCTCTACCATCAATATGCATTGAATAGTTTTCTATACCTGAACACACACCAAATTCACGTAGTGCCTCTAAATCAAAGCGACAGCGTTGTTCTAATCTTTGCGCCTCTAATAATTTACCTTGCTCATTAAATTGTTTTAAACGCATATCTAATTCAATTTCAATATTACCAGCAGCTATTCTCATTTCTTCTATTTCACGAGCATAACCTGTAGCTGGATAAACATTATATAATGCAAATGTTTTAAATATTTTACCAGTTAATAAATCAACTTCACATATTCTTTCAATTTCATCATCATACATTTCAATTCTTAATCCATATTCATCAGTATATCCTAATGTAATTTCAATTACATCACCACGCACTCTAAAAGAACCACGTTCACGATCCATATCATTTCTTTTATATTGTCGTGCTACAAATTTCATCAATAATTCTTTACGATCAATAACATCATTAACTCTAATAGTAAAAAACATATCACGATATTTTTCAGGATTACTTGATCCAAAAATACATGCAACTGATGCCACAATAATTGTATCACGACGCTGAAGTGCCGCATTAATTGCTGCCATTCTTAACATCTCAAGTTCTTCATTAATCATCGAAGTCTTTTCAATATAAGTATCAGTTGTTGGTTTATATGCTTCTGGTTGGTAATAATCAAAGTTTGAAACAAAATATTCTACTTTATTATTTGGAAATAATTCCTTAAACTCCGTATATAGTTGCCCTGCCAAGGTTTTGTTATGTACAAAAATTAATGTTGGTTTATTCACTTGCGCTATAACATTACCAATAGTAAAAGTTTTACCCGTACCTGTGGCACCAAGTAAAACTTGTTGTTTTTTACCTTCATAGATTCCTTCTACTAATGATTTAATAGCAGAAGGTTGATCGCCTTTTGGTTCATATTTACTAACTAATTCAAATAATTTATTTTCCATGTAATATATCTATTGCCCGATTAAGTTGTGCATCGTTACTATCTTCAAGTGCCCATGCCTTTGTAACTTCAGACATTACCTTCCCAAATACTTCACTATCTAGTATGCCATCAATATTAAGATTATAGTCAGTTTGAAATAATTTAATTTGTTTATTTAGTTCTTCATCAAAATAACCATCAAAACGATTGATATCATATCCTAAAAAATCAAGAGCATTTTGTGTTATTACATTATAAGTTGAAACACTATCTAATTCATATTTTTCATCATTTGCCATTGCTTCATATCCTAAATAAAGAATATCATGTAATAAAACTTCTTCACTAGGTAAAATACCATCTTCATCAACCCATACTCCACTTGGTGATTTCCAAACTGATGTTGTATATTTTAATGCTGTCGTATCGCTAAAGGTATGTGTATTTTGAACTGTTCCCTTACCATAAGTTGTTTCACCAATAAAAATTGTATCTTCACGTAATTCTGTTAATGCCATAATTAACACTTCTGATGCACTTGCACTATTTCCATTACCTAAAATTACTATTTGATTAATATTATCAAATTTACCACCTTTTGCATAAGAATATTCCACTGTACCATCAGCATATTCTTGTTGCATGATAATTTCACCTTCGTCTACAAAACTACTACAAACATCAATAAATGCCCCTAAGTATCCACCACCATTATTACGTAAATCAATAATTAGTTTTTCCATACCTTGATCACTCATCATTTTTAAATAATCAGTTACTTCAAAACCTGTCGAAGAACCAAATTGGTATATTTCTAAATATCCAACTGTTTCATCTATCATTTCACCAAAGGCAGTATTTAAAACAGGACCTCGTACTATTTCTTTAGTAATTGTTTCTGTTCCACGTAAAAATTCGATAACAACAACTGTATTTTCTTCACCCTTTACAAAACCTGGAAGTTCTCCATCAGGTATTTCACTTACTAAAGTCCCATCAACTTTATAAATAATATCCCCTTCTTGCACTTCACTAATGTCAGCAGGTGAACCATGAAATACTTGTGTGATGATATTATTTCCATCAACAGTCGTATATTGTACACCAATACCTACAAATCCCATATCGATTGATTGTGTAAATTCCACTAAATCTTCACTACTCATATAATAAGTATGTGGGTCTTTCTCTTTTGTTGTGACACCTTTAATTGCATCATCAAATAACCCATCAACAAGTGATGGATCTTTAGCACCAAAATACCATTGATTTTCCATAATATTTACAATTGCATCAAATTTTGCACTAAGTTGTTTATCAGCTGCCGGAATAACTTTATCATAGTATTTTACACCAAATGCAATACCCATAAAAAATATAAATATAATTACAATTATAGATAATGTTTTAACTCTACGAGCCTTTTTTCTTTGTTTTATTTCATCAGGCCACAAATGTTTCTCTAATTTGATTCTTACATTTTCTTCTTCATTTTCAAATTTATCAATATTTTTTACCATAATATTATCCTCATTTCATTTATTAATACTTTTCACATAAATAAATATAGCGCTTAAAATTACTTTTCTTTACAAATCCTACATCGACAACTTTAAAATTAACACTATTTATTTGTTTTTCAAATTCAAAACAGGTAACCAATAACAATCTATCAGCTATTTTATAACACCCTTTTAATAATTCTATTTGAAAACTTTCTTCTACTTTTTCACATACCCCATAAGGAATATCAAGTATTGCAATATCATAATGATCTTTAATATCAAACATATCCATATTACATATACTATTTTTATAACCATAATATCCCAAATTCTTAATACCGTTTTCAGCAATTAACGGATTAATTTCCGTACCACTAATATTATAGCCCAAATATTGACCTTCTAAAACAACAGTTGCAACACCACAACAAGGATCAATAATCCTACATTCACGATCACCTTTTGAGGCAATATTTACTAATGTACGCGCAAGTCTTACATCTAAAGAATAACTATATGAATACGGTTTATTAATATGCTTCATCCAACTATTAGTATGTGTGTATACTTTCCCAAAGTGATATTGATTAAAGGCATATGTTACACCATAAATACATGTAGGTGTTCTTAAATTAAAATCACCTAAAATACTTTGTCCAACACTTCTAATATCTTTTAATTGTTGTTTATATTCATATTCAAAATCTTCATTTTTAGCCCAAATAATTTTATAATCTACTAGACTATACTTTCTTTCTTCTAGTATATCTACAAGTTCTTTTATTGTATCACAACTTATTTCAACATCTAATTTATAGCGTGTAAAAATTGTTGATTCAACATCACGATCAACACTTGTCATAATCGTTTTTTGATCTTTTAGACTAGAATTAAAATATTCTTTTAATTCTAATTCAAATAATGCTTTTTCATCATCTTTAAATTTAAAGAGGTATATATATTTTTTCATATGACTATTGTACCACAATTATATATTTTATTGACAAATAAAAAACCATATCCTTAAAATATGGTTAACTTTATAAGTTATATTTTTCTACAATATAGATAAAATGAATATCCACATGGTAAAACAATTGCAATTATAAAAATATAAAAATGAAATTGTGTAAAATTAAATAATGAACAAAACAACATAGCAAGACCACTTATTACAAATAATCTACCACCAACAAGATGTGTTTTTTTCCAATTAGCTTCACTTGTATAAACCCAAGGAATTCTTATCCCTATAACACTATTTTGTCGTAATTTAGGCAAATAATTACCTATAATAATTAATAATATACTACTAAACAATGATAATATTTTACCCATATCTAAGTTATAATTAAGTGAATATATTATAATTATAATAGCGATAGCAATTGATATAAATGGTGTAAAGAAAATTATAAGATTAATCATTTTAATTGAATACTGTTTATCCATCTCTTTATTAAATACATAATTATATAAAACTATATTAATAACTAAAAAAAAGCTTGGCAATAAAACAATAGCTATATTTTTTGATATAAAACCATTAGCTATCCCATTTACATCAAAATGAACTGGAAGTAAGGCTGGTAACAATTCATAAAAATACAAATACGCTAAGATTGGTGCTACTGATAATAACGATGATAAGATAAGCATTTTATTTTTATAATTAAATTTTTTCATTTGTTTTTCCTTTCAAATTGCGAAGCAAATAACACTAATTCTTCAAATACTGATGCTTGTATATCATAATAAATGAAGTTTTTATATTTTGTTTCACTAATTAAATCAGCTTTTTTTAAGATGTTTAAATGATAAGATATTGTAGCATTAGTCATATCAAATTGATTACTAATTTCACCTGCTGACATTTTCCCATCTTTTAATAACTGTAATATTTGTCGCCTTACAGGGTCAGCAAGTGCTTTAAATAATGCTTGAATAATAACCACCTCGCTCTATTTAGATATATTTCTAAATAGATAATATCATGTATATTAATTATTGTATACAAAAAAAGCAAACTAAATTAATAGTTTGCTTAAATAAATTTAATAACAAAATCCCTATACTTTAAGTTACTTATTTTTCATATAAAACAGGCTTCATTATTTTTTCTTCGATATATTTTTTATCACCAATACTTCTTTCAAGTATCTTACAAGCTTGCTCTGCTAGGGCAACAATGTTTTGATCAACACTTGGAATATTCTTTGTAAGTAAACCTAATAGCTCAATATTATCATAACTTACTATGAATAATTCCTCTAATTTTGGTGCATCATTTTCTATAATAGATTTAACAAACCCTAAAGTCATCATATCATTAAATGAGAAAACCCCTGTAACATTCGTTAAATCTAAGCAGTCATAAGCATCTATCCCTGATACTATATCATAATTACCTTTATAGTATTGAATATCTTTATCATTGATGTTATTTTCTGTTAATGACCTTTTAAATCCAATCATTCGTTTTTTACCACTATATGAATTATCATTTGAAGCAATACAGGCAATTTCTTTATGTCCATTATCGATTAACATTTTACCTGCTAGGTAACCGCCTAATTCATTATCGTAACAAATTTTATTACAATTTATACCATCAAAAATTCTATCAACTAGGATGTATGGAATTATTATATTTTCTAAAACTCTTTTTGTATTATCATACTCTGAAAAACTTTCATCAGATAAAGCGATTATTAACCCATCTATTTGACGTGATATTAACATATTAATTAAGCTTTCCTCATTTTCCGCAACATTATTTGTGCTTACAAGGATTACATTATAGCCTCTAGATTGCCAAAATTCATCAACACTCTTAGCTAGACTAGAAAAAAAGATATTTGATATATCCGGAATAATAAGACCTATTGTCATGGTTTTTTTTGTTACTAAAGACTTTGCTATGATATTAGGAGTATAATTATTTTCTTTTGCAATTTTCATTACAAGTGCTCTTTTTTCAGGTGATACTCTGCATTCTTTATCATTAACTATTCTTGAAACTATACTAATAGATACATTGGCAAGTAATGCAATTTCCTTTAGAGTCATAATTTAATATATCCTTTCTTTTAAATTTTAATAAAATGCAATATTAATAATATATATAGTATTAAAGAGTATGTAACCATTGATTTTATCATTTTAGCTATCTTATCTATTTCTTATTTTTGTTTTATTTTATTTTTATATACTATCATAAAACTAATAATAAATACACATCTATTTTTTTGGCTTCTTGTAACTAATTATATAAACCTATAAGCACGTATTTTATTTACTATAATTAGTATTAATTTTTTTAATAGTTACTATAGTTCTTTAATGTAATTAAAACATCGAATAAACAACAATATTATCTATACAAACCCATTCTTACATTTTATTAAATTTAAGTAAATTAAATAATTACTTATCAAAAAAAGGATGTTTAATTATAGAGTTTCCCTTTAATTGGTTTCCAACTAATTAGGTTCCTTGGAATTAATATCCTTTTATGTTTATTTAAATATTATTTTTAATGCATTTTAAAATAGCAGAATAGTCCATTTCATATTTATGTAGTAAATCATTTGGTTTACCACTTTCACCAAATATGTCTTTTTGACCTATTCTTACAACTTTAATTGGATGATTAGTTGCAGTAACTTCACATACAGCACTTCCTAAACCACCAATAATACTATGTTCTTCACAAGTGATTATTACATCATGCTCTTGTGCAAGTTTGATAACACATTTTTCATCTAATGGTTTAATTGTACTCATATTAACAATTGTTGGGTGAATGTTTAATTTTTTTAATTCACTTACAGTATTTAATACTTCTTGAACCATTAATCCTGTAGCTATAATTGCAACTTTACTACCATATTTTAAGATACTAGCCTTACCAATTTCAAATTGATAGTCTTTTTCATAAACACTTTCAACAGCACTTCTTCCAAGTCGTACATAACATGGTCCATCATAAGCAGCAACAGCATTAATTACTTGTTCTGTCTCATAAGCATCACATGGTTGGATTACTACCATTCCAGGAATTCCACGCATCAATGAAATATCTTCAATTGCTTGATGAGATGCTCCATCTTCTCCAACTGTAATTCCTGCATGTGTTCCACAAATTTTTACATTTAAGTGAGGATAACCAATTGAATTACGAATTTGTTCAAAAGCTCTACCTGTTGCAAACATAGCAAAACTTGAAGCAAAAACAATTTTATTACATGTTGCAAGACCTGCAGCTACTGTCATCATATTTCCTTCAGCAATTCCCATATTAAAATGTCTTGAAGGACATGCTTTTTGAGCGTCAACAGTTTTAGTTGATTTTGTTAAGTCAGCATCTAATACTACGACTCTTTCATTTTCTACAATTAATTTTGCAAGTGATGTCCCGTAGGCTTCTCTTGCAGCTATTTTACTCATTATACATTACCTCCAAGTTCACTTAATGCAATTGATGATTGTTCATCATTTGGAGCAGTTCCATGCCATGCAGCATTATTTTCCATAAATGATACACCCTTACCTTTAATAGTATGAGCAATAATTATTGATGGTTTATCTAAGCAAAGTTTTGCTTGATTAAATGCTTTACCAATTTGTTTAAAATCATAAGAGTCTACAAGTATAATTACATTCCATCCAAAAGCTTCAAACTTAGTATCAAATGGTGTTGGATTCATTACTTTTGTAATGTCACCATCAATTTGTAAACCATTAAAATCTAAAACTGCGCATAAATTATTTAATTTATAATGACTTGCAGCCATTGCAGCTTCCCATATTTGACCCTCTTGTGATTCTCCATCACCAATTAAAACAAATGTTTTAAAATTATTATTATCAATTTTATTAGCAAGTGACATTCCAACAGCTGCTGATAATCCTTGACCTAATGAACCTGTTGACATATCAATTGCATCAACATAATTCATATTTGGATGACCTTGTATTTTAGAATCAATGAATCTAAAAGTCAATAAATCTTCTTGTGTAAGCAAACCTTTTTCAGCAAGTACAGCATATAATAAAGGTGATGCATGTCCTTTTGACAATACAAACTTATCGCGACTTTTATCCAATACATTACTTGCTTCAATATTCATTTGATTAAAATATATCTCTACCATTATTTCAACAGCACTAAGTGATCCACCAAGATGTCCAGATTTTGCTCTTGCAACCATTGAAATAATGTTTCTACGCATATTTAGTGAATGTGATTCCAATTTTTCATAGTTCATTTATAATTCTTTTCGACTTTATTTTAAGTAGTGATTAGCTACCACATTTATAACTATAATATAAAATCTTACCTATTAAGTAATAAATCATAGAAGTTATCTATGATTTATTTTATACATAATATTATTTATAAATATATTATCATTGATAAGACAAACATAAATACTGTTCCTAAAATCATTGGTATTGCTGTACGTTTTACTATATTCATCGGATTTTCTTTTGTTGTACCTGCAACGATAATTATAACAGCCGATACTGGAGATAATGCTCTTAAAAGATTTCCTGCAAGTCCCATTGGAATTGTAACAGCTAGTGCACTAATTCCAGCAGCTGTAGCAAGTGGAACCATAAGTGGTACCATTGCATAGAATAATGCCATACCACTACCACTAATTAGTACAATAATTGCTGTAATTCCTACTAATAATAATGGTAATATGAATCCCATTTCAGTACCACTTAAACTTGTCATAGTTGTTTGAAGTAACGTAATAATTCCAATTGATTTTAATCCAACTACAAAGATACTTGCAGCTACTAATAGTGCAACAATTCCCATAGAATTACCCATACCGTTGAAAAATGATTCTGTGCTCTCTAATACTTTTTTTGCATTACGTTTTACGATAATTTCGCAAAATATAGCAATAATGAAACTTATTAGCGTTGCTACTTCAACTGAAATAACTACATCAATATTAAATACATACGTTGTCAAAAGAATAATAATTGGTAATATTGGTAATATAGTATAACAAATTTTATATAATTTACCACCCTCAATATCCGCAACATCAGCTACTTTAACGTCAATATTATCAGACACTACCCCGTTTTTAATATTCTTAAGGTCGCAATGCTTTTGCCAGAAATAATGTGCTATAGCCATCAAAAATAATGTAGGAATAGAAATAATTGCATGGTAATCAAAAACATATTGAGAAGGTGTAAGTCCTGCGAACTGTGGATAGTTTGATAATTCTAAAGCCATAGCCACGTTATCTCCACCTAAAGGTGTTGGCATAACTGTTGCGGCAGTTGCGATAACAGCAGCACAAGATAATTTAGACATACCAGCTGTTCTAAGTACTGGATATAATGTAGCAAGTAAAATAATTGCTAAATTTGATGCACTAGGTATAACTAAAGACAGTAAGTTTCCTAACAAAAATACAATAGGCACCAAAACATAAGCTGACTTAATTTTCCCTAATGGTTTAGTAAGTGTATTAATCGTCACACTATTTGCATTAATCTTGCTCATAAATGCAGCGTAACCACCAAGAATTAATATAATTAATCCAGATGATGAAAGTGTTGCTTTAAACTGATTAACTAAAGCTAAGACAGGATCTATCAACGTTAATCCACTTGATTCAAATCCATTCATACTTATTGCATTTCCCATCGCTAGTGCTATATACATAAGTATAATACCCGCACCAAATAATGTGATTTTAATATCCATCTTCTTTATCAAACAATAACCTACAAAGCCAATTGCAAAAAGTGCCGATATGATCATAATTGTTGTATTCATTTATTATTCCCCCTAATTTCTAAATACATCTACTTATTGATTCTAAAAACCATTCAGTGAATATTTCTTGATTAACATCTGTAGCAACTGTGAAGTTTGGTGCTTTTTTTGTATAATTCTTCAAATCAACTACTGTCATTCCATTTACCAAGCTACTTCTTGTTTCAACATCAACATTGTATTGACCCATTTCATACATTTGTGGACAGCATAAGTAAGCTACAGCTGTTGCATCATACATTTTAAGACCAGTCTTCATACTTCCGCCTCTGTATTTTTTGAATAGCATATGAAGCATTTCCCCTGTTTTATTCATATCTTTTATTTTATCTGAATCTTCTGGAAAAACTAATGCACTCCAACCTATATCAAGAGGTAACATTACCTTTTTAAGGTTACTATCAAATACAATTTTTGCAGCTTCAGGATCTGTTGCAATATTAAATTCTGTCATAACACCTTTATTACCACGAGTCATTGAACCACCCATTAAAACAAGTTCTTCAATTTTATTTTTAACTTCAGGGTACATTTTCAACAATACTGCAATATTTGTAAGTGGTCCTATTGCAACAATTGTTGTTTTTTCTTCACTGCTTAACAACTCATTTTTAATAGCTTCTACTGCGTGAATATCAAGAAGTAAGTTTCTATCAATTTGATCGAACTCATAACCTTCCATACCAGTTAATCCATGCACATTACTTGCATCTTCAAAACGTTCAATTAATGGTTCAAAACAACCTTTTGCGACTTTAGTACCTTTATTAAAAAAAGTAGATAGTTTTAAGGCATTCTCTGTTACATGCGCCAGTGATACATTACCCGCAACTGTTGTAATTAGTCTCACATCAAGATTTTTTGAATATAATGCAATAGCAATTGCAACTGCATCATCGATTCCTGGATCACTGTCTATAATTATTCTCTTTCTCATATTTTATCTCCTTTAAAATATTGATTAATATCGTTTAAATCAGGCATTGATTGTTGCGCTCCCTTTTTCATAACTGTTAACGCACTTGCTTTTGAACAAAATTCCATAACATTTTCAATTTTTTCACCTAAACTCAGTTGATACGCTAATGCGCCAATATAAGTATCTCCAGCACCTGTTGTATCCACTGTTTCTACTTTTTTACATTTCTGTTTTTTTATTGTATTCGCATCTAAATAAATACTGCCTTCTTTACCTAAAGTAATAATAAGTTTAGAAATTCCTTTTTTAGCTAGGATTTCATAAATTTTTTTACAATCTTCATCACTTTTAGGATAAATACCCGTTAATATTTCTGCTTCAGTTTCATTTGCTATAATTATATCAACTAAACTATAAATACTTTCATCTAATTTTATTGCAGGAGCAGGGTTTAATATTGTTAACATTTTCCGTTGTTTTGCTTCTTTTAACCCATAATAGACAGCATTCAAATTTGTTTCCAACTGACAGATAAATAAGTCATTTTCTAACGCATCTGCCAAACCATCCTCGATATGTTTTTCTGTTATAAATAAATTACTTCCCAAATCAACAATGATTCTATTGTCGCAGTTTGAACAAATAACAAACGCCTTTCCTGTTTTATATTTTTCTAACATTAGAACATGACTAGTATTGACTTGATAATTTAATAGTTCTTTTATTAAGACACTTCCAAACTCATCATTACCAACACATCCTATTAGATTAGTTTTACCTCCAAGCTTGCTACAAGCAACTGCTTGATTAGCTCCCTTACCACCAGAATTAGTGAAAGTTTCGCTACACATAATTGTTTCACCTTTTTGTGGAAATATATTACAATCAATATTAAAATCAATATTAAGACTTCCTAGAACATATACTTTATTCATCTGCACTTCTCCTTATGTATTTATGTAGGGCAGGCCCCTGTAGATCATTTGGTCTAATGTTATATCCATTTCTTTTGTAAAAATTAATACTTTGATTAGTTGAAAATAATCCTACATATGAATTTTCAGTTCCGTTTTCAAGAATGTAATTTTCAATATGTTTTATAATAATATCCCCGTATTTTTCACCTTTACATTTTTCACTCACAATAATATCTTTAAGAAAAAATGTTGTAACACCGTCACCAATAACTCTTCCACATGCAATAATATTAAGCAAATCATCATATATAAATATTGTATATAATGAATTTTCTAAAGACTTTAAACTATCTTCTTCAAGATAAGGCATAAAATCAACTTCGTTTCTTAGATACATAAATGATTTATTGTCATAAATATTTTCTCTAATTACCATTTTTTACCACCTCTTTACTTTTTATTGGTATATTACAGCTTGGTAAAACGTTTGTTCATGTGTTTATTATAGAATTAAAGTAATTAATTGTCAACATATTTTTGTAAACGTTTACAAAAATTTTATAAATATTATGAAATTATACCTTTATTCATTAAATATTTATTAATATATGATTTCAATGTTGCCAGTTAACTAATTATTATATTCAAACGACTTTTGATATTTATGTTTAATAGTTAATAATTTTGTATTAGCTAAAGTTACATAATTATAAACTTAAGTATTTAATAGATATCCATTAATATTAATATACAAACCAACTATGGGTAAAATTAAAAAAAGCGAACTAAATTAATAGTTTGCTTAAATAAATTTAATATCCAAAAACATTTTCTGGTTTTTCACGACATGGAGCACCACTATTTGAACACAGATTATTAAGACCTGCCGATCCCCATCCTGTACCAAAATCAAGTCTACCATCCCAAGAAGCAATATATTCAGTAGCACTCATTGTTCCAAGTTTAAATACCTCTACATGAACATGAGTACCAGATGAGTTACCACTTGATCCCATTTTCGCTACAGTATCTCCAGCTTTTACAATAGTTGCTGTTGCAATAGGTGACCCTTGTAATAAGTGAATATATTTTACTGCATACAAAATATCATTGATTTCAGTAAGTAAATAAATTTGATTACCACCACCTGATGATCCACCTTGTGCACCACCACATGTAGATCCAAGTCCACCAACACCACAACCATCAACACTATGTAATATTACACCATTTGCAGCCGCTTTAATAGGAGTACCACTTGGCGCTGCAATATCTAATCCTAAATGTGTACCACCACTTTTATAGGCCCACGTATTGGCTGAAATTCTACCTGTTGTTGTCGGTCTTGTGAAACCTGCAGACGATACAATTCCACCAATTGCTTCAGAATTAGCCGATAATTTTTCTTTTATCCCAGCTAAATCTCCTGCAATTTTATTACCTTCTGCCTCAAATTCTGCCTTTCGTTTCATATATTCTTCTTTAAGAATTTCAGCTTGATCTTTCTTAACTTCTAAATCATGTTGTTTTTGTTTTACGCTTAATGCTTTTGTATCTAAAGCTTCTTTATCTAATAGCAATTGATCTTTAATAGTATTCAAATATGCAATTGTATCGGCTAAAGCAAGACGATTTTTTTCATCATACTCCAATGTAGCATTAACACCGGTAGTACGCTTAATTAAATCAGTAAAACTTTTTGCTCCCATAATAAAATCAATATATTGATTAACTCTCATCGTTTTTTGAGTTTCGACAATACGATCTTCAACTTTTTGCTGTAAAGCTAAAACTTCTTCTTCTTTTAATAAAATTTCAGCTTCTTTAGCTTCAATTTCAATTCTTAGTGCCTCTATTTCAAGATTCAATGCATCAATTTCAACTTGTAGTTTTTCTATTTCTGCTTCAAATCCTTGAATTTTTTTAATTTCTTCTTTGATGTTCTTTGCAATTTGTTCACGATCTTTTTCATTTTGATCTAAAGCATCTTGTAAGTCATCCGCAATTCCTTGCAGGTGTTCCGCATAAGCTTTACATGTAGCTTTATCTGTATCAGAAAGTTTTTCACCTTTACATAAGTTTTCATAGTAAGATCCATTTGTATCAAAATCATTTGTACCTTTTACGTTAAGTGTAAACATTGGAGATACAGTTAATGATACTACAATTAATAAATTTATTATTTTCTTCATCGTTTCCACCTCAAGTATTTAGTAACAGAAAAGAAACTTCCAACTAAACCAACTAAAATTCCTGTACCTGATAAAATAGCTACTAACAATAATACAAATGGGTGTGGTGGTATCATTACAAACATTTCAGTTAAAAATACTCCACCCAATAAATCATAAACATAAATATAACCAAATACACATAATGTTACAGGAATTATTGCACCAATAAATCCAATAATCATACCCTCTATAACAAAAGGAGAACGAATATAACCATTTGTGGCACCTACATTACGCATGATTCCTATTTCTTTATGTCTTGCATATATTGTCAGTTTAATTGTATTCGCAATTAAAAATATTGCTAGTGCACTTACTGCCATTACTAAAACAAATCCACCATAGCGAATAGAATTCAAAGCAGATACTAACATAACAGCACTAGCACCACCGTATTCAACACTATCAATACCATCAATAGCTTCAATTCCTGTTGCTATTTCTTCAATCTTATCGCCATTTTCTATTTCTATTTGAAAAGCATGATGCATAGGATTCACATCTTGAAAAGGTCCAAAGATAGCAGCAGTTTCTTCTGTTTCATAAAGATTTTGATAATATTCCCATTCTTGATCTTTACTTGAAAAAATTACATCATTAACTCCACTTATTGCCTTTGCACTTGTTTCAATTCTATCTAATTCTGTTTGTTCTTCATAATCAAAACTAACTATCGCAACAATCGCAACAGATTCTTCAATATCTTTAGTTATATTATCAACATTAATTGAAAATATTAGGAATACCCCTATAATTAGTAGCGTTATTGTAACTGCCGAGATTGATGATATTGACATCGAACCATGTCTGATAACTCCCCAAAATCCCTCTTTTAAATGTCTTGTGACACGTCTAAAAAAATTAGCCATAATTAATACCCTCCGCCAAGCACATCAGATTTAATATGTCCTGAATCTAGTGTTATTGTTCTTTTTAAATGTCTGTTTACAAGTTCACGATCATGAGTAACCATCAAAATTGTTGTTTGTTCTTCACGATTAATTTTTTCTAATAATGTCATAATATCATTAGACATTTCAGGATCTAAATTTCCAGTAGGCTCATCCGCAATTAATAACATAGGACGATTAGCTAATGCACGAGCAATTGCTACCCTTTGTTGTTGCCCACCTGATAATTGATTAGGAAACGAATGACCTTTATCATCCAGTCCCACAAGATTCATTACTTCACGTACTCTTTTACGAATAAGACTTTTTGGTGCATTGATAACTTCTAAAGCAAAAGCAATGTTTTCAAAAACTGTTTTTGCTTCTAATAATCTAAAATCTTGAAAAACAACTCCAATATTACGACGATATATAGGTACTTTAGAGTGTTTAAGTTTTCCAACATTAATACCAATTACCTCACAACGCCCAGACGTAGGTACTTCTTCTCCATCAATTATCTTAATCAATGTTGATTTACCACTACCTGTTGAACCAATAATATAGACAAATTCACCTTGTGAAATCGTTAAATTAATACCATTTAGTGCCTTAACACCATTTTTATAAGTTTTAGAAAGTTTCTTTAATTCTAACATTTAATCACATCCAATCCGAGAATATTATAACATATAAATAATTATTATAATAATGAAATATCTGTAATAAGTTTTACAAATTATTCAAATCATTAATATGTTCCCTCTTTTTTAATTAATAATTCATTTTAATTAATTACACATAAAGTTATAAAATGAATTAATTCAATTATTAACTATAATAACAAAAAGCAATTATCATAATAAACAGATAATTGCTTAATTAATATAATAAATAAATACACCTTATTTATATTTTAAATTCTAGTTTAAATCCTTCACCATGAACATCCATTGTATCAGTAGTAATAACAAAAGCTTTATTATCAATTTCATTGATTAAGCTAATAAGTTTACTATATTCACGATTATCAACAACCACTAATAAAACTTTGCGCTTTTCACTAGTATAACCTCCAACTGCATCCATAACTGTCGTACCTCGATTAATTTCACTATGTATTTTTTCCATGATTTCAAGATATGACTCAGATATGATTTGTACACTTTTAGAACTTTTACCACCAAACGTTAATGTTTTATTAATTGTATATGAAGATGCTACAACAGTTATTAAACCAATTAAAACAGCTTCAAGACCATAACTATAATACCCTAACAAAACCGTAAATGCATCAATAACTAATATAGATACAGCAACATTAATCCCTAAATATTTTTTCATGATTAATGGTGGAATATCCATACCACCAGTACTTGAGTTTTTACGCATAACTAATCCAATTCCAACCCCACATAAAACCCCACCATAAATTGCAGCTAATAATGGATCAATATCTAATACTGGTGTGAAATTTGGAATTATTGATATAAATACTGGATAAATAAGTGAACTTACCATTGTTTTGTATGCAAATTCTTTCCCCATTGCAAGTGCCCCAAAAATAAACATTGTTACATAAATAAAATTAATAATAATAATTGGGTCAAGATGAAGTAACGGTTGTAGTGCTATTGAAATACCTGCAACACCACCTGATAATATATTAAACTGTAAAATAAACATTGATACCCCTAGTGCTAAAATAAAATTCCCTAAACAAACGACAAAAAGATCTTTTACTATTTTCATGTTTTATACCTCTTCTTACATTATATCAAATATTTTGATGTTTATATAGTTATCATTTCATTATTAGTATAAACACTATAATTTTTTAGTATACTATTAAATTTAATATCGAAACAATTTAATCTATTAAAATTACAAAACTTAAATAACTATATGCAATAATAAAATACAATTTTACAAAAATAGTATATAATTAAAGATGAAGGATGTGATAATATGAAAATATTTAGATGGTCATTAGTTGTATTGGTAATTTCTTTTATCTTTTATCAATCAATTCAAGATGGAGCAAGTTCTACTAATATAAGCAACTCATTTTTAGGGTTTATATACATAGATAATCCTTATATATCTTTTGATATGATGACAGGTATAATCCGAAAACTTGCACATTTCACAGAGTTTGCCGCTTTAATGGGAACACTATTATTCGCTAATACAAAATATCCACTGTTTAAAAAAAATAGTGAATTGATTCTTTTAATAGCGATTGTATCTATTCCTTTTATTGATGAATGCTTACAATTATTTTCGGATGGTAGATCATGTTCTGTTTATGATATGTTACTAGATGCATCGGGAATGATTTTTGTTTTACTTATGTATTATTTATTTAAAAGATTAAAGCGCAAAAAGTAATGTCGTTTATTATATTAATAGAAAAGGAGATGTATGATTATATATCAATCATGCAATAACAAAATGTCAAAATGGAATTTAGACGCCCTATACAGTGGGTATGAAAGTATTGAATTTAAAAATGATTTCAAGGCTTTACAGGTACAAATCGATAAAATCAATAATTTTGCAGCAAGTATCAATGAAAAACTAACTGAGGAAGATATCGTAGAAATAATTGAATTAAACTCAAATTTTGATTTAATAGCAAGAAAACTAATGATATTTGTCTCACTTAATTCTAGTAGTAATACAACTGATTCAACTACAGTTGCTCATCATACTAAACTTCAAAATCTTGCAAGCTCGATATCAAAGTCAATGGCAATTATTGAAAAAGCGATTACTAAAATCGATAATTTACCAACTTTATTAAACAATGAAATAATTAAAGAACATGAATTTTATTTAACAGAAATAATTAATAGTGGTAAACATATGCTAAGTGACGATGTTGAAGAGGCAATTTCACTAATGCGTTTAAATGCATCAAATTCATTTAGAGATTTACAACGTTTTTTAACTTCAACTGTAAAGATTGAAATGAATGGTGAAGACTATACCCTTTCATCAATTCGTAATTTATCTTATGATACTAATCCACAAGTAAGAAAAGATGCATATTATGCTGAGCTTAAAGGATATGAAAAAATTAAAGATGCTGTAGCATTTTCAATTAATAGTATTAAAGGTGAAGCAAATGTTGTTAGTAAACTTAGAAATTTTGATAGTGTTTTAGATATGACACTAGATACTTCAAGAATGTCTAAAGAAACACTTGATGCAATGTTTATTGCAATTAATAAATACTTACCTAAGTTTCATGAATATTTACGTCACAAAGCAAAATTACTTAATTATGAGAATGGCCTTCCTTGGTATGAGTTATTTGCGACATTAGAAAGTGATGATGATCAAGTATTTACTATAGAATCTTCTAAAGATTATTTAGTTAAAAACTTCAAAACTTTTTCTAATGAAGTTGCGGAATTAATTGAAAAAGCATATGATGATAATTGGATTGATTTTTATCCTCGTAGCGGTAAAGTTGGTGGTGCATTTTGTTGTAATATCCCATTTTTAAAGCAATCAAGAATACTTACTAATTTTGATGGTTCATTATCAGATGTAGTGACACTTGCACATGAACTTGGTCATGCATATCATGGACATTGTATTGAATCACATAGCATTTTGAACACATCATATTCAATGCCAGTCGCTGAAACGGCATCTAATTTCAACGAAACTATCATTATGAGTGCCGCAATCAAAGATGCGAAAACAAATAAAACAAAAGCTATGTTAATTGAAAGTATGTTACAAGATGTTACCCAAGTTATTTGTGATATTACTTCGCGTTATAATTTTGAAACAGAGGTTATAGAACGTCGTAAATCAGAATTTTTATTTGCTGATGATCTAGGTGAAATTATGATTGAATCACAAAAGGTTGCCTATGGCAATGGATTAGACCACACCATTCTTCATCCTTTTATGTGGTTAAATAAATCGCATTATTATGCTGCAGGTCTTAATTTTTATAATTTCCCATATGCTTTTGGTTGTTTATTTGCTAAAGGATTATTTGCGCAATTTGAAAAAGATGGTGAATCATTTGTGCCTAAATATAATAAGCTTTTAAAAGCAACAACTGTATGTAGTGTTGAAGATGTAGCGAAAATAGCTGATATTGATTTAACAACTCCTCAATTTTGGGAGATGTCTCTTCAATTAATGTCTGATTATGTTGATGAATTTATCGAATTAACTAAATAATAAATAACGATTAAAAAGACTCTTATTTTGATATTTTCCTATATTTTAGGATTTATCACTTAAAGAGTCTTTTTATTAATAATTTTTTATTCAATATTTTATAATTGAAATACTACCCCTGCGATTGCAGCAATTAATATAAAGCATGCTGGATGTATTTTATTATACTTTTTAATTAATAAAAATAATACAATAAATAAAACGACACAATTTATTTTAAGATTATCAACATTAATCATTGATTTGGTAAAGAATACGATTGGTATTAGTGATATAGTAGCCGAGGCAATTAGTGCAGATGATGCTGGTCTCATTGAATAAAAAGCACTTTTTACATATGTATTATTTTTAAATGCCTTTAAAAACTTTGCTATTGATAAAATAATTATAATTGAAGGAGTTATAATACCAAGAGTCGCAACAATTTCTCCAGTTAAACCTGAGGTTAAGTATCCTACATAACTTGCCATATTAATACCAATTGGACCCGGTGTTGATTCTGATATTGCAACCATATCTGCAAGTTGGCTTAATGTAAACCACCCTGTATTTACTGACATCTCTTGTAAAAAAGGAATTGTTGCAAGTCCACCACCAATAGCAAATAATCCAACTTTAAAAAATTCAAAAAACAATTGAATAAGTTCCATTATTATTTACCTTTTGCCTTACTATAAATGAGTCCACTAATAGCTGCTAAAAAAACTAATATCATTGGAGATATATCAAATATTGATGTTGCAATTATTATTGATATAAATATAAACAAGGTGAATTTATCAACTATTGATGTCTTAGATAATTTGCACACGGCATTAATCATTAATACAATTACACAAACTCTTATGCCATTAAATGCATGTTGAACTAATTCAATCGCCATAAAATTATTTACAAGTGCGGCTATAATTCCAATTATAATAATTGACGGCGAAACCACGCCTAAGGTAGCAATAATTCCACCCATTGTACCTGCAGTATTTTCTCCTACAAATGTAGCTGTATTGACTGCTATAATTCCTGGAGTACACTGGCCAATGGCATAGTAATCCATTAGTTCACTTTCGGTTGACCACCCTTTTTTATCTACAACCTCTTTTTGAAGGATAGGTAGCATAGCATAACCACCACCAAAAGTTAGCCCACCTATTCTTGCAAATGTTAAATATAAATCTAAGTATTTGTTCATATAGACTCCTTTAATTTACTTAATTATTGTATATTTTAAATAATAATATACCTTTTATCACTTTTACATTATTCATTCTCATATACTATAACAAATATTATGTAATAATTGAAATAAATATATTGTTTCATCTATATCATTTTTATATAACTATATAAACTATTGTAATATTATTACCTAGGAAATAATATTACATATAACAATTTAATTAGTCTTTTTATCTAGATGATGTATATTTATTGATGTTTTAACACCAAAACTTTAATGAAAATATTAAAAAAATGTTTTTTATTAAATATATAAGCAATTAATTCTGTTTAAACTATTATTCAAAAATAACTATAAAAAAAACTGAAAATTAATTACGATTTATTTTCGTATTAATCTTACAGTTTAAATTTTTAGATAATTCAATCTTAATCAAAATTAATTCTCTTCAGCTTTCTTTTTAATTTTTAAATTACGCTTATAAACAATACTACTAATGAATATGCTTAATTGTAAAAGTATAAGCATAGGAATAGCTAGTAAAAGTTGCGAAATAACATCAGGTGGAGTTATAACAGCAGCCAATATAAAAATCACTACAATAAGCATACCACGATTTTTAATTAGATATTCAGGCTTTATAATATTAAGTTGAGTAAGCAAAAAGATTATAACTGGCATTTCAAAAACAACACCAAAACTTAACAGCATAACATTTACAAAACTTGTATAAGATTTTACAGATATCATCGCACTTACTTCATCAATTGCAATACGTGTAAAGAATTCTAAAGTTATAGGTAAAACTGTCATATAGCAAAAGTATGTACCTATTGCAAAACAAATTAATCCGAAAAATAGTGAAACTAAAATGTATAATCGTTCGCGTTTATATAAGCCTTTTTTTACAAATGCATATATTTGATAAATAGTGATCGGTGAACATATTACTATCGCTGCAATTATTGCAATTTGTATATAAACTAAAAATAATTCAGATGGTGAAATATAAACTAGCTGCATTTCAGTATTTAGAGCCAATAAATAACCCATAAATATATCTACATAGTTAAAAGATATTATCGCTACCAATAAATTAGCTACTACGATAATTACTAACCTTTTTTTTAGTTCAGTTAAGTGTTCAATAATTGTCATTGATTTATCGGATAGCTGTACAGACATAAATTATTTATTCTCTTTTAAACTCTCATCAACAACTGTTTCGTCAGCAAATTTCTCGATTTTAGAAGTAACATCTTGAGTTCCTTTACGAAATTCTTTTATTGCTTCCCCCATACTTTTTGCTAAAGCTGGTAATTTTTTAGGTCCTAAAACCAATAAAATTATACCAAAAATGACTAATAATTCACTCATACCTAATCTACCAAACATATTTATTTCTCCTTTATAATGAGTAGTGAAGTTCATAAGTATATAAACTTATCGAACTTTATTGCCTATATCGCAGATAATACACTACTATATTATCATAAGCTTTTTAAAAATTTGTTATAAAATTACAATATAATTATATAACAAATTTTATTATTTTAATACTTAAATTAAATCAACTATTTTTTCTTTACAAGTTATAGTTAATAATATATCATCAGATAAAATCTTACTTGCAAGATTAATACCCCAGCTTTTCGCAATAATATTACCGGTTTCACTTGGATATTTTAAAGATGCAATCATAGGGATATTAAGTAATTTGGCTTTCCATAAAAATTCACTACTAATTCTTCCTGTTGTAACAAGAATACAATTTGATGGATTAATATTATTATCTAAGCATCTACCTACAACTTTATCAATTGCACAATGTCTACTGATATCTTCATCAAACATAATAAAATCGTTATAACACAACAAAGCTGCATGAAGTCCTTTTACACGTTTTTCATTGATAAATCTACCATATCCTGAAACTTTATCCTTAATAAATTTTTCTGAGTTTTTTGAAGATCGGAAGAGCGTCGTGTAGGGAAAGAGTGTTAAGATTAGTGTAG
>CAMQTJ010000025.1 GCA_947037125.1 uncultured Holdemania sp. | reverse complement strand
GGAACAGCACTTAAATCTAAAGTATTACGTGTAAGTTTTTCAAATGTTCTAATTCCACGTTCACATAAAATAACATTTGGATTACCAGATGACATAATATATTCTGCCGACATAATCCATTCTTCAATCGTGTTTGCAAGCCCACGTTTAAGTAAAATAGGTTTTGTAGACTTACCTAATATTTTTAATAATTCAAAGTTTTGCATATTTCTTGCCCCTACTTGAATTAAATCCACATATTTTTCAAATTCTTCAAGTTTATCACCACTCATAATTTCAGAAACTACTGGCAGTTTAGTAACTTTTTTCGCATCAACCATTGCAATTAAACCTTCAGTTTGCATACCTTGAAAAGCATATGGCGAAGTACGTGGCTTATAAGCACCACCTCTTAACATAACAGCACCACATTCCTTAACAATTTTAGCCATGTTTATAATTGAATCATGACTCTCTACAGCACATGGACCACCAATAATAACAATATTCTCATTACCACCAACTTTAATACCACAAACATCCACAATTGTATCTTCAGGATGTAATAAACGATTAGTTAATTTATAAGGAGCAGCAATTCTTGTAACATTTTCAACTATACTATTAGCCTTAATTTGTTTTTCATCAACTTTAGTAGTATCACCTACAAGACCAATTACATCTAATGTTTCACCCTTAATATAATTAATCTTTACACCTTGATTCTCTAAATCTTGACACAATAAATCAATTTCATTTTGACCGACATTTTTTTTAATTGTTATTATCATAAACTATCCCTACCTTTTCTATTATTTTATTTACACAATCATCAATATTATCATTATTACTAACTATAAAATCACTATATTTTTTATATAAATCAATTCTTTGATCATATAATTGCTTTAATTTATCAGCAGTATTACTAAGTAAACGATCATTTGTTACCATTAGTTTATCCAAATCTCTATCAATAAACACTAATATACCATTACCTTTTAAAAGGGCGATGTTATCACTGTTTAAAATAACGCCACCACCTGTAGAAATTAATGATTTATTTACAAGTGAAATATCTTTTATGATATTAGTTTCAATATTCCTAAAATATTGAATACCATGCCCCTGTATAATATCAGCACATGTAAGCTGGGTTTTATCTTCAATTAATTGATCACTATCATAATAATCAAGTTTTAACTTATTAGCTATTTTTTTACCAATTAGTGATTTACCACATGATGGCATACCAATTAGCACAATATTTAATTTATCATTTTCAAGTTTTTTCACTAAATTTTCAACTTTTTTATCACTAATAATTTGTCCATTAAAATGGTTAATAGCTTGTACTGCTTGGGCAACTAACATTAGTGTACCGTTGACAGTTTTGATATTTAATTCATCCGCATCCATAATTAATTTAGTTCTTATTGGATTATAAACAGTATCCACTACTGCTTTGATCTTTGTGAATCTAGTTAAATCCAAATCATTTTGATTGATATTAGGATACATTCCCATACCTGAAGTATTGATAATAATATCATAATCACAATAGTTTTCATAACATTGTGGATAAGTAATTGTTTCATCACTTAAGTTAGGTTTAACTTTTATAATGTTTTTGACATTTAAATCATTTAAGACACATTCAATAGCTTTAGTAGCTCCACCATTTCCTAAGATAATAACATTTTGATTATTAATATCAATTTTATTCACATTGAGTAATTGCATAAATCCATAATAATCACTATTATAACCAAATAATTTACCATCGATATTTACTATACTATTACAAGCACCAATTCTTTTTACTAAATCATCAACATAATCTAAATATTTAATTACATCTTGTTTATATGGTATTGTAACATTAACTGCTTTAAAGTTTTTTTGTTTAAAGAATTCATCTAATTGTTCAAATTCTATTTCGATTAAATCATATTGATAATCACAAAAAAATTCATGAATTATTTTTGAATAGCTATGACCTAATTTTTTACCTAATAAGCCATACATTTAAACACCTTGAAAGTAATTATATCCATACTTTTCTTGTAGTAAATCCACAAGTGCCATAGCAATCACACTATCAACTACAACTCTTGCACGATGACCAATACATGGATCATGACGACCTACAATTTCCAGTGTTTCATTACACATTTTAGTGACATTTACACTATCTTGTTTTTTACTAATTGATGGTGTTGGTTTAATGATTACTTTTAATTTAATAGGATTACCATTACTAATTCCTCCATTAATACCACCATTATTATTTGATTTAAGACCAACTTTATCATCAATCATTTGATATTGATCATTTACTTGTGATCCATTATAATCAATAAAATCAAATCCTAATCCAAATTCAACACCTTTAATTGCCGGTATTGAAAATAAATAATGTGATAAAATACTTTCAAGTGAGTTAAAAAATGGTTCACCAATCGATATAGGTAAATTAATAACACAACTTTCAAGCTTACATGCTATTGAATCTTGGTCATCTTTTGCTTGTTCGATAAGAGTTATCATTTGATTAGCTATTTCATCATTTATTGTCGCAAAATATAAATCATTAACTTTTAAAATTTCTTGCTTTAAGATTGTTATGTCATCACTAAACAATTGATCTTTAAGTTGTTTTATCTGACAAATATGAGTACCAATAAAGATATCTTTTTGTTGTAATAATTGAATACAGATTGCACCATAAGCAACAAGTGGTGCTGTAAGCCTTCCTGAAAAATGTCCAGATCCACGATAATCACTATAACCACCATATTTATTAATAGCTACAAAGTCGGCATGTGATGGTCTTAAAACATCATTTTGATAATGACCAGATTTAGTATTAGTATTTTCAATCATAATACAAATAGGTGCACCTGTAGTATAACCGTTATAAACCCCACTAATAAATTGTACTTTATCAGCTTCAATTCTTGTCGTTGAAATCTTACCTTGTGCCTTACGCAAATTCATTTGTTTCGCAATAAAGTTTTCATCAATCTTTACACCACTACATAATCCATCAACAACACAACCAATTGCACTTTGATGTGATTCTCCAAATAAAGTAAAACTAATATTTCTTCCTATTGTACTTTTCATAACTTTTCCTCACATATAATTTTTGATATCATCAATTAATATTTCTTTAATTTCATATTCATTTATTTTACTACATGTTATTATCGTTAATTTATTTTTATTCATTTTTTTATCATTCATAATATATTGAAAAACTAAATCTTTATCATATTCAATATCAACATTTATCTTTAAAAGATTAAATATCTTTATAACACGTTTTTTTATTTCATCATTACTAATCATTTTTACCATACCAATAGCAACTGCTTCACCATGATATACATCAGTTAAATTATAGTAACTTTCAACACCATGACCAATAGTATGACCAAAATTTAAGATTGCTCTAATACTTTTTTCATAAGGATCTTGTTGAACTACGTCTTTTTTTACATTGATACTTAACGCAATAATTTTTTCAAGGTTATCATTTAAATTATCTTCTTCAAATAATTCAAGTATTTGATCATTACAAATTACACCAACTTTAATTGCTTCTACAAGTCCGTTCACAAAATTACGTTGATCTAATGTCTTTAAAGTATTTGGATCAATCAAAACCATTTTAGGTTGTTTAAATGCCCCTACAACGTTTTTAACACCATTAAGATTAATTGCAACTTTACCACCAATACTACTATCAATTTGCGAAAGTGTAGTTGTTGGTATTTGAATAAAATCAATACCTCTTAAATAAGTAGCTGCAACAAAACCTGAAAGATCACCAATTACACCACCACCAAGTGCTATAATTGTATCTTTTCTTGTAAAGTGATTTTCTTGTAGTTTTGTAAGACATTTTTCAAATACTTCAAAACTTTTTGCACCTTCACCACTTATTACTGTATGTAATATTGCATTTGGTAATTGTTGTAATAATGTATCTGCATATATTGCACTAACATTTTCATCACTGATAATAAAATAATGTAAGCTACAATCCAAATAATCTTTTAAATTACAAATAATATCTTTATTTATTATGATATCATAACTCTCATTTTTCATTTCCACATTTATTTTCATATTACTTAATTGATTCAAATAGTTCATTATAAATACTATTTAATTGTTCGCTTTCTTCATTTGTCATTACACGTTGCTTTGCATCATGTGAGTCAACAGTCCCCTCATTTACACCCACTATTTCACCCTCTTTAATAAAGGCAACATAAGGCACATAAATACGGTTATCTTCAGCTGTATAATCTTTAAAATATTGTTCTAATTGTACATAATCACTATTATCTTCATTTCTTAAATCAATATCATCAACTCGTGTATTAACATAAGCTACTTCACTATCATTATTTTTTGCGACTTCATCTAATACAAATATTGCCTCAACACACCAAGGGCATTGTTCAAATCCAAAATATACAACAAATGTTTCTTTATTTTCTATCTTAAGTAAAATATCAGACATTAATAATTCATTAAAAACATTATCTGATGCCATAAAATCTTGATAACTCATAACATCATCAACTTGTGCTTCACAATCATCTACACTATCAAAAGCACATCCATTTTGTTTATCTTTTGGTTCATTAACACTACATCCTGTAAGTAATAAAATTGATAATAAGCTAAGCATTAATTTTTTCATATTTTCTCCCTTTGATAACTACCTAAAATTTTAAATTCTAAACAGTTATTTCTCATTTCATTTAATACATCCATTATAGCACTATTATTGATATTAGCTTCAATATCAATATAAAAACAATATTCAAATAAACGATCTTTTATCGGTCTTGATTGTAGTTTCAACATATTTATATCATTATTTGCTAATACCATAAGTATTTGATTAAGTGAACCACTACTATGTGATACTGTAATATATAATGATATTAAATCTGATTGATTATAAATAGGTTTTTTACCAATACATATAAATCTTGTTGTATTATTTTGTTCATCATTAATATCATGTTTAACAATTTTCAAGTTATAATATTCAGCAGCTAATTCACTCGCAATTGCAGCACTTGAATTATCATTATTTTCACTGACATATTTAGCACTAGCAGCTGTATCTTGGTAAACAACAGGTTTTAAAAAATCATTATTTACAAAGAAGTTTTTACATTGCCCTAAAGGTTCTACATGACTATAAACATTCTTAATATCTTTAAACTCACAATTTTGTTTAACTAATAAATGTAATTCAATATCAATATAAATCTCACCAACTGCATAAACATCATATAAAGGCAGTAAATCATAACTACGATAAATAAGACCTGTAGTACTGTTTTCTATTGGTAATAGTGCATAATCAATTTCTTCATTCGCAACAGCTGTTACTAAATCAGTAAAATTGTGATAATTAACTGATTGATATAATTCATCTTTAAAATACTTCAATACACCTATTTCACTAAAAGTTCCATTAATTCCTTGATATCCTACTTTTTTCATATATACTCCCATCTAATTAACTGCTATAATATTTAAAGGTGATAAAATGAAAAAAACATATTTCCATTTATTTTTAAATATAATTGTTGTAATTATAACACTATTTACAGCTAGTTACACCACTATTTACTATGATAATTTCACTTCTTTAGCAACAAATCATTTTCCAATATTATTGTTGTGGTCAAATGTTTGTTGTATTATTACTTTATATTTATTATATGATATTTCAAATCTTACTTTAAATAATAAACATAAAAAATATTATTTAATTATTATCTATATTTTTCAATTATTAACTACGTTATTTAATTTTGATAAATCATCAATATTTCAATTATTACATCTTATTTTTGCTTATGCTTTTTTTCTTTCAATTAACTTTTATTTCATTTACTTAAACTATCAATTTTCATTAAGAAACAATATAGTTTCAACTAAATTAAATCAATATTATTATGCCATTTTAACAATTTGTATGTTTATATTTATGTATTTTATGAGTATCAATACATTATTTGAAATAGTGTTCACAATCCTTTTTTCTTTTTTCCTAACTTATTGCTTTTATATCATCAATAAGCATTGACAAACACATTATAACTTGTTAATATTCTTAATGACTTAAATGTTAGGAAGGTATTAATTAAAATGAAAAAATTATTAGTTGTATTATTAGCTTTATTAGTATTAACAGGATGTTCTTCTTCTGATGACGCTGCAAAATATGTTGCTGGAGAATATACTGGAGTTGGAAAAGGAATGTACCCTGAGTTAAATGTTAAAGTTATTGTTGACGAAGCAAAAATTGTTTCTGTTGAAGTAACAACACATGCTGAAACTGTAGGAGTTTCTGATCCTGCAATCGCTGCAATCCCTACTGCAATCGTTGAAGCTCAATCTACTGAAGTTGAAGTAGTATCTGGTGCTACAATGACATCAAACGGAATCATCGAAGCTGTAAACAATGCATTAGTTGAAGCTGCTGCAAAATAATTAAGCAAAAACCTCTTTCGAGGTTTTTTTTATTTGTTAACAATTTTAAAAGTTAATTTGATTGGCATAATTAAACAAAAACCTCTAATGAGGTTTTTGTTATAATACTTATTTAATTTTTTTATTAAAAACATCAAATAATATAGGTACTACATAAAGTGTCATAAACGTTGTATAAATTAATCCACCAATAGTAACTATCGCTAAAGGAGCCATCATTTCAGATCCTTCACCAATTCCCATTGCCATAGTTAATAAACCTAAAATAGTTGTCATTGCAGTCATTAAAATTGGTCGTAAACGATTTTTACCAGTCATTAAGATTGCATCTTTTTTAGATTTGCCACCTTCAATAAATTGATTAACACTATCAATAAATACAATACCATTATTAACAACAATACCACTTAATACTAAAAACCCTAACATGGCAATAATACTTAAATCAGAATTAGTTAATAACAATGCAATAATCCCTCCAGTAAATGCTAATGGAATTGTAAACATAATAATAAATGGTGATTTTAGTGATTGAAATTGTGCAACCATAATCATATAGATGAAAATAAGTGCTAATCCAATCATTTTAACTAATTCAAATAATGTTTCTAAAATATTTTCATTTTCACCAGATAATTCATATGAATTACCTTCTTGCATATCAATAGTATTTAGTGCTTTTTTGATATCTTTTGATACATTACTTAAATTATAATTATCTTCAACACTTACATCAATACTAATTGTTCTTTGTTGATTATTGTGATTAATTGATTTTGCACTTGGATATTTTTCTATTGTAGCAATCTTAGTTAATGCTATCTCAACTTCTTTTTGATCCTTAGTACCTTTTAATGTAATATCTTGTAATTCATCAATTGTATAATCTTTTTTATCTTCTTCGACAATTATTGTTGCATATTCTTTATTATCAAAATTTAATTTTGTTGCATTTGTCTCATTTTTTAATAATGCACTAACTTCTTGATAAACACCGGCAACTGTTAGTCCATATTCCATCGCTTTGTTTTTATCAACAATTATACGGGTTTCATAATTATCATCAAAATCCTCAATAACTATATCACCAACACCATCAACTTGTTCAATATTACTCTTTATTTTATTTGCATCTTCATATAAACTATCGATATTATTTCCTTTAGTAATAATTTGAATACCACTACCTGTCATCATTGTCATACTTGTATTAGAACTATCTACACTAATTGTACAGTCTAAATCTTTTGTATTTTCTAATATGTCAGCTTTAACTTTATCAACATTATTAACTTCATTATCTTTAACTATAATAAAAAAACTTAAAGAAGAAACATCACTCCCCATTGCTGTTTGTTCCATTACACCTATAGATTCTATTTCATTTATTTCTAGTACTTTTTCTATAACACTATCACTCATACTTAATAATTCTTCTCTTAAGTATTGTTCTTTATTCATCTTCATAGTCAAGCTAATTTGACTTGATGATGCTTCTGGTATAAAAGTTTTTGGCATAGTTGCTGCACTAATAATTGAAAATACTAATAAAACTAAAACAAATATAATAACAACTGCTTTCTTATTTAACAAATAACTTAAACTATCAACATATTTAGTCGTTATCTTATCAAAAAACGAATGCTTTGATTCCTTAACATTTACTAACAGTTTACTTGCCATCATAGGTACAACCGTAACTGCTATAATTAATGAAGCCACTAAAGAATAAGCTATTGTAAGTCCCATATCTACAAATAATTGTCTTGCAATACCTGTAGTAAAAACTATTGGTAAAAAGACACATATTGTCGTTAATGTTGAAGCAAAAATTGCACCACTAACACTTTTTACACCTTCAACTGTTGCATCAAAGATTGCAACACCCTCTTTTCTTAATCGATATATATTTTCAATAACAACAATTGAGTTATCTACTAACATACCAACACCTAAGGCTAGTCCACTTAATGAAATTATATTCAGTGTAACACCTGAAAAATACATTAAAACAATTGCAAACAATAAACTAATCGGTATTGATACACCAATTATAAATGTCGGCTTAACATCTTTTAGGAAAATATAAAGAATAATAATTGCAAGAATTCCACCCATTAATAAGTTTGTTAAAACTGAACTAATAATAACATCAATATAGACACCTTGATCCATTAATACTACAGAGTTTAAATCTACATACTCATCATCTAATTCATTTAAAGTTTTATTTACCATCTTACATACAGTGGCAGTAGATGCATTACTTTGTTTTTGTAATGATAAAATAACTGCATCATTACCATTAAGTTTTGCATAAATTTCACCCGAATTATCAACTATACTAATAGTAGCTACATCAGATAATTTAACCTCCTCTAAACCTTTTATATCCATTGAAAATAACACTAGGTTTTCTAATTCAGCAATATCACTAAATTCTTCACCTATTTTTACAAGTTGAGTATTATATTCATCTAATTTAATTTTACTGGCTGGCATTGAAAAGTTTTCAGCCATTAAAATATTAGATATCATTTCAGGAGTAAAAATCGATGAAATATTTGCACTCTTATATGCTTCATCTCTAGCACTCTCAATTTGATCTAAACCTTGATCAATTTGCACCATCCCTGCCTCTAATTGTGCACTTGCTTGATTTAATTGACCAACTGACGTTAATTTAGCTTTTTCAAGTTCAACCATAACGCCATTTAATTTATCTTTTTGATTATTTAATTCTGAAATCATTGCACCATTTGCCATTTTCAAAGTTGCAATATTATTTAATTCAGCCTGTATTTCTGGTTGTCTTATACTAAGTGTTGCATCTAATTCATCTTTACTTGTTTGTAATTGTAGAATAGTTGCATCAATTGCAGATAACATTTCCCCAACATTATTACTATCAGATAAACCAAATTGTGTCATTAATGCATTTATTTGTTCAACTAATGGATTATTTAATTTAAAATCAGATAATAAAGTTTCTGGTGGTACTGCACCAAACATAAATTTTGAAGCATTCATTGCATCAATTGCTGTTTGCAACTCTTGTACACCTTTTTGATAGGCTGCAAGTTCTCCACTTAATACTGCTTCATTTGTTTCAAGTGTTGTACCACTTGCAATAATTGCATTTAATTGTGCATTTGCACTATCAAGTTGCACAGTTGTATTAGCTAATTGATTAACCAAATCATCAGTTTTATTTTGCAAATCATTTTTAGTAGTTACTAACTCACTTTTCGCACTACTTAATTCTTTTTTAGAATCATATATTGATGAATCAACACTTTTTAAAACCAGATCATTTAATTCATCAATTTTTTCTTGATTGATACTTATAAGTATTTTTTCTTCAAGTAAACCTTGTGTCGTTACAGATGCTACTCCTGCAACCTTTTTAATCTCAGGTTCAACAACATCCGAAACAAAACTTGTAAGTTCATCACGTGGTAAATTTGAGTCAACAGCTAACATCATAATAGGCATCATGTTTGGATTCATTTTCATGATTATTGGATCTTGTACCATATCATCAAAATATCCTGAAACCATATCAATTTTCCCACTAATATCAATCGATATTGAATCTAGATTGGTATCTTGAGAAAACTCTAATATAATCATCGATAAATTATCACTTGAAACTGACATCATATTTACTAAATCAGTTGTTGTTGCTAATGATTCTTCCATATAATTTGTTACATTTTTTTCAACTTTTTCAGCACTAGCCCCAGGATATGTAGTATAAACCACAACAATAGGCAACTCCATTTCTGGCAATAAATCTGTTGTCATTGAACTAAAAGAAATTACCCCTAACAATAAAACCATAACTACTGAAACGATTACAGTATATGGCTTTTTTACACAGTATTTAGTAAACATTAAAATCCGCCTTTCATAAACTATATTTTTACAATATCTTTGTATTATACACCTTTTATAGTTACAATAATATAAATCAATTGTGTTATTTATACCATATTTTTGCTAATAAAGTGCTATAATAATAAAATAAATAATAGGAGACAAATTATATGAAACAAAAATTTAATATCCATACTCATACTTCAAGATGTGGACATGCTCGCGGACATGATGAGCAATATGTTTTAGCTGCAATTGAGGCAGGTTTTAATACTTTAGGATTTAGCGATCACATCCCATATCCTAATGCTAATGACAATGAATCTAGAATGGATGATACTCAGTCTCAGGAATATTTAGATTCTATTAATTCATTAAAAGAAAAATACATTAAAAAAATTGACGTTAAAGTTGGTTTTGAAGTTGAATATTTACCAAAATATCACAACTATTACTATGATATGCGCAAAAAATGCGATTATTTAATATTGGGTCAACACACAAAATATTTGGGGTATGACTTTGATTGTTTTTGTAATGATGCTGATTTAGATAGTTATTGCACACAAATTGAACAAGGCATGGCAACAAATTTATTTACTTATTTAGCTCATCCTGATTATTTTTTATTGGGACGCAATAATTTTAATGAACAGTGCATAAAAGCAGCACACAGAATTGGACAAGCTTCTATTAAGTATGATGTTCCTCTTGAAATTAATTTAAATGGATTTAAATATGGTAAGAAAAAATTTAAGACTTTAAAACATAGTGACTATCAAGATTATTATATTTATCCGTTTTATGATTTTTGGGAAATAATCAAAACTTATAATTGTAAGGTAGTCTATGGCTTTGATGCTCATGCTCCATTATCATTAATGGATGAATATAAAATTGATATTGCAAATTCAATTATTGGGGATTTAAACCTTAATTTTATTGATGAAATAAAATTAAATAACAAAGCAGCTCAATAACTTATTAAAGTTATTGAGCTGCTTTTAATTTTTTAACGTTTAAATTTGAAAAGAAAATTTAAGGAAATAATAATAAATACAAAAATAAAAATCTATAAGACAAACACATTTTTGTGTACATCCTATAGATCAGTTAAATATTTGATAATTTATTCTTTTTCTAAAAACTTTAGTAGTTGTATTTTTTGATCTTCCATATCTTGATAACCTAATTCAAATAGTTTTTCTAAAGTTTTCGCATCACCAGAAAATCTTTTTACGTCAAACTTTTTAGTTGGTCTTATCAAATATGCAGTATTTTGTTCTACCATTTTCGCAACTTCATCCATCTCACGATAATAAGTATCTGTTCTAATATTTAAAGCATCAACTAAAGCTGGATATTTTGGATAACTAAATTTAGTTGCACCTATTGTTTTTTTACCAGCAGGTTTTCTGATATATGATTCATCTTTTGTGATTATTACTAAATGTTTATCACATCCATTTTCAATACTTTTATTCACAGGTACCATTGTTGCAATACCACCATCTAAATATCTTCCGCCATTAAAATCGACAATATTACCCGCCATAGGCAAGGTACAAGCACCCTTTAATATTCTTAAATCCAAATCCAATTCATTTTGATTGAACCAAACATTTTTTGATAAATTTAAATCAAATGCACCAATTTCAAGTTTCATTTTAATGTCTCTTAATGGACTTATATCATAATTAATAATATTTTTCAATAAATCATTAAACATATAATTATAACCAATATAAGTATGTTCTTTTAATAAAGGTATTAAACCCACATTTTGTTTATTAGGCATATAAGTTACTGCAATATCATAAAGATATTGCTTATTTTTTAGCGCATAGCTACAAAGATTTACAGCCCCTGCTGATATCCCTACTCCATAATCAAATTCAATATTATTATCAATTAACCAGCATAGACATCCTGCTGTATAAGACCCACGCATTCCGCCACCTTCAAGTACTAAACCAATTTTTTTCATATTCTCATCCTTTTTATTCTTTAATATAATATAATTATTCTATATATTTTTCAATACTTTCAATAAAAATTTCCCAATTATCTTCTAAAAGTAATTTAGTAGGACAATCTTTTCCACTAAAATCTTTATGTGTTTTAACTGCTTGTATATCTAAGTCGTATATTTGCAACAGTTTTGCTACAAGCTTTGCGGCATTATCAACTGTTTTTGTATAATCACTACCTTCATTAACACAAATTTCAATTCCAATACCATTTAAATTACCGCCATCAATATCTAATCCATCACTAGCATGCCATCCAACTTCATGATCTGGCAAATGATGATATATTTCATTTTCATCAACGGTATAATGCCAAGAATTTTCATCATCATCGTTTGTTAGTAAATATTGACTATGATTTAAAGCTGTTGCCGTTTTAGAAAAATTCCCTGTTTCATGCATAACAATATATTTTATTGCTCGTGAATTACCTGGTCTATTTTGTCTGTTTTCATCAATTATTTCATTAAAAACACTTACATCTTGAACGCTATCAAAATCAATACCAACTGTTGCATATTTTTGTTTAAATACACTAAACATAATATATATAAGTAATATCAATAATATAACTAAAGAAAACATAATCAGTATTTTATTCTTAACTTTTTTCTTAAGTTTTCGTTTTTTTCTTTTAGATTTATTTATATTCTGGTTTTTACTTTTATTTTTAACATCATTTTTATTCACCCGTTTTTTTTCACTCATTTTAACGCCTTCTATTTCTTTTTTCTTTACAAGGCAAAAGAGTATTTAATAAATTAATTAAGTGTTTACTTTTATATACTTCACTTGTATGTGTTTCATTATCAATTGTTTCCACAATTAAAAAATCACAACTACGATTTTTAACATATCGCCAACTTACAATTTCATCATAATATAAAATTGTGCATTCACTCTCATCTTTACGATTAAAAAAGATTATCGTGTTATTTCTAACTTCCAAAAGTGTTCTATCAGGCATTGCAACCAATGCAAAACATGTAATCGTACACGTAATAATACCATATGTGGTTATAGGGTCAGGAAAAAATAAAAGTACAACACCTACAACTAAAACACCAACTAAAAAAGCAGTTGGTTTAATATTCATTTTATATAGTAATAAAGATTCATACGGTATGTTTCTAAGTTTTAAAACTTTTGATTTCATATTATTCACTTCCTTGACTATATTACACTACTATTTTATCATATTTTCGTCTAATACTTACATAAAAGTTTTTTTTTTGGTACAATAGCTATGGTGATAAAATGGAAAACTTTAAATTAGAGATTACGCACATTTGTAAACAAAGTGGTGCAAGATGTGGAATATTACATACTCCACATGGCAGTGTTCAAGTTCCAATGTTTATGCCAGTCGGTACACTGGCTACAGTTAAGTACCTTTCTCCTGACGATATAAAAAAAATAGGCTCAGGTGTTATCTTATCAAATACTTACCATTTATGGTTAAGACCTGGTGAAGATATCGTAGCAAAAGCTGGTGGTGTTCAAAACTTCATGAATTATCAAGGGCCAATGCTTACAGACTCTGGAGGTTTCCAGGTGTTTTCACTTGCAGATTCAAGAAAAATTAAAGAAGAAGGTGTTACCTTTAAAAGTCATTTAGATGGTAGAGCCTTATTTTTAAGTCCTGAAAAATCTATCCAAATTCAAAATAAAATTGGTGCTGATATGATTATGTCTTTTGATGAATGTATCCCATACCCGGCAACGTACGAATATACTAAAAATTCTGTAGAACGTACTTTAAGATGGGCAAAACGTGGTCAAGACGCTCATGAAAGAAAACATGATCAAGCATTGTTTGGTATTGTTCAAGGTGGAGACTTTGAAGATTTGAGAAAACATTGTGCTCAAGAATTAGTGAAAATGGATTTCCCTGGTTACTCAATTGGTGGAACATCAGTTGGTGAAGACAAGGCTACAATGTATCGTATGGTTGATTATACTATTAAATACCTACCAGAGGATAAGCCTCGTTATTTAATGGGTGTTGGTGCAGTAAACGATATCCTTGAAGGTATTGCACGTGGTGTTGATATGTTTGATTGCGTATTACCTACACGTATCGCAAGACATGGTAGTTGTATGACAAGTAAAGGTCGTATTAATATCAAAAAAGCAGCCTATAAAGATGATTTTTCACCTTTAGATCCTAATTGTGATTGTGAATGTTGTAAGAACCATACAAAAGCATATTTAAATCATTTAATTAGATGTAATGAAGGTCTTGCAGGTAGATTATTATCTATACATAACTTACGTTTTTTAATTCAACTTACAGAAAAAGCTCGTATCGCGATAAATGAAGATCGTTTCTTAGATTTTAAAGATGAAATATTAGAAGAATACGGCTTTGATGAAAGAGGCTTTTAATGAAAACAAGTGAATTTGATTTCGTATTACCTCATGAATTAATTGCACAACATCCAGTTAGTGATCGTATTAGTTCTAAACTTTTAGTCTTACATAAAGAATCTAAAACAATCGAACATAAACATTTTTATGACATTACAGATTACTTAACAGAAAATGATGTTTTAGTACGTAATAATACTGAAGTAATTCCTGCACGATTATTTGGATTTAAAGAAGAAACTAATGCACATGTTGAATTATTGTTATTAAAACAAGATGGTGATATCTGGCAAGCTTTAGTTGGAAACGCTAGAGTTGTAAAGGTTGGTACTGTAATATCTTTTAATGATGGTCAACTTAAAGCTGAATGTTTATCAATTGGTGATAAGGGTATTCGTTATTTTAAAATGATTTATGAAGGTGTTTTCTTTGAAATATTAGAACAATTAGGTAATGTACCTTTACCTCCATATATTAGTGAAAAACTTGATGATCCTTCAAAATATCAAACAGTATACGCAAAAATTAAAGGAAGTGCTGCAGCACCAACTGCAGGTCTTCACTTTACTGATGAAATATTTGAAAAATTAAAACAAAAAAATGTACAAATAGTTGATGTAACACTTCACGTAGGACTTGGAACTTTTAGACCAATGGATACTGAAGTAATTGAAGATCACATTATGCATAAAGAATTTTATATGATGTCACAAGAAAGTGCTGATATTTTAAATCAAGCAAAAGCAAATGGTAAAAGAATTATAACAGTTGGCACAACAAGTACTCGTACTCTTGAAGCAATCTATCAAAAACACGGTACATTTAAAGAATGTTGTGATGAAACTGATATCTTTATCTTTCCAGGTTATCAATGGAAATGTGTTGATGCAATTATAACTAATTTCCATTTACCTAAATCAACACTTATTATGATGATTTCATCATTTTCTAGTACTGAATTAATCAAAAATGCCTATAAAGAAGCAATCGAAAATAAATATCGTTTCTTCTCATTTGGTGACAGTATGTTTATTTCTAATGACTAAAATTAATTATTATCAAATGCAGTGTGAGACAATAAAAAATATTAGCAATTTAAAAAACAAACCAAAATTATTAATTCATGTGTGTTGTGCAGTATGTGGAAGTTATCCAATTAGTTATTTAGAAAACTATTTTGATATAACAATATATTTCAATAACTCAAATATTTATCCAGATACAGAATATTCTCGACGTTTAGATGAACTAAAAAAATATTTACAACTTAATAATAGTAGTGCAAAACTTATTGTTACCCAATATGATAATCAGGCTTATAATAATGGTTTAAAACCATTGGCTGATGAAAGAGAAGGTGGCAAAAGATGTTGGTATTGCTATGGTAAAAGAATGAATGAAGGTTATAAATTTGCAAGTGAAAATAAATACGATTATTATTGTACAATAATGAGTATTTCTAGACAAAAAGATTCACAAAAAATAAATGAAATTGGCAAAAAACTTTCAAATTTATATCCAAATACGAAATATTTTTACAGTGATTTTAAAAAAAATGGTGGTATCTTAAAAGCTAATGAAATCTTAAAAGAATTCAACCTATACAAACAAAATTATTGTGGTTGTATTTACTCATATCAAGATATGCTTAATCGATTAAAATAAAACGCTTTGATTAAAGCGTTTTTTTAGTTTATAATAGATATAAAGAAAGTTGGTGGTTTTATGGTAGACGGCAGTTGTATAAGTCATTTTAAAGAAAATTGCAGTAAACCTAATACTTCACCACGTATTTTTTTTACTGTTTAACCAAGGAGAAAAAATATGAAATACAAAATGAATTTAGCCGAATTAAAAATGTTTTTACTTGATAAAGATAATATTGATGAACTTTTAGAAAAAATTGATTTTATTCATCCTATGGATTTATTAGATATCATTCATAGTGAAAACAATCAAGTTATACAAACAATTTTAAATCGTTTACCTGATGATTATTTAGCTCAACTTTTAGATTTTGAAAAAGATGAAGCTAAATATAAATTATTAAAACAATTTTCAATAGATAAACAAAAAAACATACTAAATGAAATGTCTAGTGATGAAATAACTGACTTAATTGATACATTAAATAATAAGGAAAAAAATGATGTTTTATCTAAATTATCAAATAAACATCAATTAGAAATTAATCAATTACTTGCCTATATTCCAGATAGTGCAGGTTCTATTATGGCATATGAATTTATTAGTATTAGAGCAAATAAAACAGTATTAAAAACTCTTGAGTTTTTACAAACAGAAGCAAAAGATGCGGATATGGCATACTATTTATATGTAACCGATAAAGTTGGTCATCTAAAAGGTGTTGTTTCACTAAGAGATATTATTTCATCATCTTTTGATACTAAAATTTCAAGCATTACAAACACTAATATATTTAGTGTTCATGTCGATGATGATCAAGAAGAAGTTGCAATGATGTTTGATAAATATGATTATGTCATGCTACCTGTTGTTGATAATGAGGGGATTATTGTTGGAATAATAACCGTTGATGATATCATTGACATCATTAAAGAAGAAACTACTGAAGATATTCACTTAATGGCAGGACTTGATAGTGAAGAAAAGGTTGATGGATCTTTATTTAACTCAATTAAATCACGTTTACCATGGCTTAGTGTAAACCTTATTACCGCGCTTATTGCTGCAAGTGTTGTTTCTTATTATTCTAATACTATACAATCCATTGTTGCTTTGGCAGCAATTAGTCCAATTATAACTGGAATGGGTGGAAATGCTGGTAATCAATCAATGACAATAGTTGTTCGTGGTATTGCCTTAAATGAACTTACCAAAGAAAATGCTTGGCGAATATTTTTTAAAGAACTTGGCGTTGGTATAATTATTGGTTTATTTATTGGTACAATAGTTGGTGTTGCTTGTATGTATTTTTATCAAACACCATTACTTGGACTTGTTGCAGGTGTATCAATTATGGCGAATTTAATTATTGCCACTGTTTCAGGTTTTAGTGTCCCTATTATCTTAAAAAAATGTCATGTAGACCCTGCTTTAGCTTCTAGTATTTTTGTAACAACTGCAACTGATGTTTTAGGATTTTTTATCTTTTTATCATTAGCTACACTATGTTTACCATATTTAATTTAATAAAAATATTATTATTAATGCACCAATTAATTGTATGTCAATTAACTGGTGCATTTTTTTTATATAAATAATAATTCAAGATAAAATAATATATAAACGATTAATAATAACCATCAATAATACTTAATAATTGTATAGAATTTTGTTATTAATTATAATGCACTATATTTAAAATAACTTTTTAGAATCTATAATAATAAAAATGTAAGCTATATACTATTATTTAGTATGGCTTACATTTTACATTAATATCACGTTTAAAAACAATAAAAATCAATTAAATCATACTACAATATAATAGTATCTCCTACTTTCACTTGATTTCTTCCGTTATATTTTGCTTCATACATAACCAAATCAACTGCATTCATAGCTTTTTCAAAACTACAATCTTGTGGTATAGCAATAATACCAAAACTTGCTGATGTAGTAATGATAATATCATTGTATATTACATTTATCAAAGATATCTCTTTACGAAGATTTTCAGCAAATTCAAATAAATCGATAGGATTTTTATTCACAGAAAATACTGCAAATTCTTCACCACCAATTCTAGCGAACAGATCGGTTGATTTAATATGTGATTGAATACTTCTTGTTACAGCACACAAAACTTGATCACCAGCACTATGTCCATATGTGTCATTAATCCTCTTAAAATGGTCTACATCGAATGATAATAACACATTAAAATGATTATTAGTTTTTGAAATTAAGAGTTCTTTTTTCGCAGCATCTAAAAAATGATGACGATTATAAATCCCTGTAAGCGAATCAGTAATAGCTAATATTTGCATTTTTTTCATAGTACAAACTAATTCAGTAATATCACGTAAAACAACTGACCACCCCATGTTTCTTTTACCTTCACTTTTTATCCGACTAATACTGGCACGATAAGTCCGATTATCTAGACTATCATCAATAAGTTCAAAGTCAATTTCGCCTACATCCTCAATTAAAATTAATTCTTTAGGCCATTGCGATGCATTAGTTATTTTCTCTAAATCACCAAGAGCTGCAACTGTTGGAAAAATTTTATTAGCACTTATGTTTGAATAAACAAAACCTTCATCATTATCCAAAACAATAATAGCATCATCCATACTATGAATAGCACTATCAAAGGCAAATAATTGAATATCTAATAAGCGATGACTCAATAAATCAAGTGTGAAAAGTAATAGCGATATCGTAAAAGAAAATGGTGCAATATCAACACCTTGTGGTAAAAGGCCTAAAATATTAAACCCATTACAAACAAATGTAATCATTGCAGCTAATATGAACACATACATCTGTCTACGTAGTGCTGCTGATCCTGAAATAAATCGTTTAAATAATAAATAATAAGCAACTATTAGACACGTAAGTGATACAAGTTGTTGAATTATAAATAATGGTCCATATGTCAATATTAGAGCACCATTAGTATTTATTGCAATTTCTTTATAGTATAAGAAAAGATAATCATTAAATACTACGCTTGAAAACATAAACATTGAATATATAAAAGCGACCGGTATGAACCATTTACGAATTTTTTTTGGATCAAAAAATGTTATTGTGGAATATAGAAATAATGGAGCAATCATAGGAATAGCAAAATTTTCCATCCACAATGCTGCCGTCATACCTTCTAACGTGTGACTTCGTACTTCAGCTAAATAGCCAATCAAATAAATTATAGTATAAAATGACATTGTTGAAATACATTTTGAGCGCGCGTGATCTTGCCTTGTATACGAAAAAAGTAGTATTGAAAAATTTATTACAATACAAATGTAAATTAAAACAGTTAATATATTCTCCATTATTTATCCCCATTTATTTATGTATTAATTATATCATAAATAATCAATTTATAAATATAGATTTTTATTATTTATTATACTCCAAAATATATTTAGTCTTTTCAAATATAAATGTATTCCAAATTATTTCATACTCATTATAAAAAAACTGCAATATAATCACGTATTAAATATCTGACTAAAGTACAGTTTATTATTTATGTTACTTTAATTCAATTTCATTTTTTTCTAAAACATCCAAAAATATTTCTAGTAATTTTGGGTCAAATTGTTTGCCTGAACACATTTTCATCTCTTTTATCACTAAATCTAATGATAAATCATGATTATACAATCTACCAGATGTCATAGCATCAAAAGCATCTGCTATACAAATTATACGCGCTACAAGTGGTATATCTTCACCAGATAATTTACTTGGATAACCTGTTCCATCATATCTTTCATGATGAAATTTTGCTCCTACATCAATATCTTCAATAACAGTAATATCCTTTAAAATATTTGCCCCCATAATAGGGTGATCTTTAATAATTTGATATTCTTCATTCGTTAATTTAGTTCTTTTTTTCAATATTGCATCAGGAATACCTAACTTACCAATATCATGTAATAAAGCCGTATAATATAACTTTTCCAATTGATCTGGTGTATATTCAAGTCTTTCACCAATTTTTTTTGCATAATTTGCGACTCTTAACGAATGTCCATTAGTATATTTATCCTTAGCATCGATAGTATTTGCAATTGCTGTAATAGCTTGATTTGTGATAACTCTATACTCTTCTTTCTTTTTTATTTCGGATTTAATCCTTAAATTGTAATAACTAAAAATAATATAAGTTAATGTTATAATACCGCCAATAATTAAAATACTTCTAGCTAAATATGTTTGATACCAATAAGAAAGTTTACTTACTTTCACCATTTCATTAGGTATTGTAGGTACATTATTAGAATTATTACCAGATAAGCTAAAAGTATAATTTCCAGGTTTTATATTAGTATATGAAATTGATGTTTGATCCTTTAAGTTTGTAGTATACACTTTATCAGAAAGACCATTCATTTGCATTTTTACTGTACTTCCATCATTATTTATATAAGTTAAATTTGCGAAATGGATTGTAATACGTTCACTACTTGGAGGAATAATTATTTTATCTAAGTCTTTATAATATTTTTTTTCATCAATTTCTAATAATGTAATAACTGAACTAACAGGTATGTCATTTACAAATGGATTTTTTAAATCAATTGACACTACAGTACTGTCACATGCTATGTATAATTTCCCATTACTACCAATATCATTCCAAGAATTTGCTGTAATTTGTGATATATTATTCACTGTTATATCATGAAATTCAAAATCACTACCATCAGCTATTATTTTATCGACTGTTGTCAAATAAAGACCTCTTGCTGACAAAATGATCATCAAATCATCGTAAAATAAAATATCAAAAATATTTCCATGTGTTTGAAATCCTTCTAAATTACGAATATTGCCATTTTCAATTATTGAAAGCGTATTTTCTGCATTCGCAATAAACGCTAAATCACTATGTGGATCTTGATTAATTCGTAAAATAACGCCATTATTAAGACCATTAATAGTATTGTAATTATCAATTTTGTCTCCATCTATTTCATATATTCCACCACCATCACTACCTATATACATTGTATCGTTATGTGATTCACTCATACTTAATACAAAAGGATTGGTTAGCCCATTTTTTTCTGTATACGTTTTAATTATTTTATCATCTTGTATAACATTGACACCATAAGATGTCGCAACCCAAATTTCACCATTACTTCGCTGCATTACTGATCGAACTTTATCACTAGTTAAGCCATCTGACGTTTTAAAACTAGTCATTTCAAATTCTTCATTGATTTTTACTACCCCCATATTACTTGAGTATGTTGAAACCCATAAATTATTTTCACTATCGACAAAAAAGTTCCTTACTCTTGCTTTACTAAAATAGTCACTGATTTCATTATCAATAATGTCACCTTTGTATTGCGCAATTACACCATTTTCAGTACCTATATAAAGTATATCATTCCACAATTTTGTCGTATTAACAGAAACTGATTTTTGGTTAGATGCAAACATTTCATCCGTAAAAGGACTTTGTGCTAAAAGAAGAACACCTTCTCTTGATGACGAAAACCAAAAATTGCCTTCTTTATCCTTAATCATATTTTCGATAGATGATTTTATAATTAAACCATCAACTGCTTCAAATTCCATACTTGGTGTAAAATATCCAACACCATTATTTGATGTTACCCACTTATTACCTTTATTGTCTTTATAAAAACTAGTTATATCTTCAATACTATCAGTATCATATATTTGTTCAACAACTATTTTCCCATCACACTTCAACTCAACAATATGATTTGTTGAAGTACCAATTAGTACATTTCCTTCACCTATATTAGAAACTGAATGGGCATATAGCGCCTTTTCTTGATTAATTAAATTAATAGAATCAATATACTCATCATTTTCAAATACCAATATATTATTTTCAGCGTCTATTCCCCATAACTTATTTGATTCATCAAAACCAATCGAATCAAAAAAGTAATTTGTTATATTTTCATTTTCTAAAAAGACTAAAGTATCATCAAGTACTTTTCCAATCCCATTAGTGGTCGCCACATATATCTGACCATTATTATCTTCTACAATTCCTCGCATTGTATAATTACAAGTATCTAAAGCATCTTTTATTTTTATAAAATCGCCATCTTTATAAGTATACAATCCACTATCATTACTCCCAATATACATAATATCATTTTCTGCTACATAAAGTACCCTGATTGATTTAGATTTAAAATCTTCATCTACTTCACTAGTTATAGTTAAAAAATTTTGTCCATCAAAGCGTAAAAGTCCAGAAAATGTTGCAACCCAAATATACCCATCTTTTGTTTGTACAACATCATTTGCCGAGTTGTCGCTCAAACCACTATTAGCATTATACAAAATTTGTTCTTTATCACTCACAAAATTATTATTTTCGTTTGCACTTTTATTTGCACTTATAAGCATTGGTCCAAAAGACATAGATATAATTGTAACTAGTAAAAATTTAATTAGTATTTTCATTTTATGTTCTCCTATATTACCGCAATATATTGTATTAAAAATATTGCTGCTATTATGATACTGACAGGATTAATCTTTGATATTTTTCCAGTAGCTAATTTTAAAATTACATAAGCTATTAAACCAAATGCAAGTCCATCTGTTACATTACCAGAAAAAGGAATAATTAATAGCGTTAATAAAGCTGGAAGTAACTCCGTCAAATCATCATCTTGAAAACTAATGCTATTCTTTTTCAAAAATAACATACCAGCATAAATAAGAGTTGGCGCGGATGCATAAACGGGTATTACTACAAAGATAGGCAAGCAAAATATCGCCATGAAAAATAATATTCCTGCTGTAACAGCTGTTAAACCTGTTCTGCCACCTTCACTAACGCCAACTGTAGATTCTACGTATGTAGTAACACTAGATGATCCTAACAACGCCCCAATTAGAGTACCAAAAGAATCACAAATAAACGCTTTCTTAAGTTTTATTTCGTCGTCATTTTTTACATCTGTTAATTTATCTATACTATAAAAAGTTGCAGCAGAATCAAAAAAATCAGTCAAAGTAAGTGAAATTGTCAATACAACAAAGGTATTCAATACTACATCAATATTTATAGCTGAAAATAATGTAGCAAAGTCAAGTTGTAAAAACGATATCGAAAAAAAGTTATTAATAGATTCTGATAAAATATTTTCTTCAATTCCAGAAAAAGAAATATTTCCTGTCAAAAATGAGATTATACAAATAACAAGAATACTATAAATACATGCACCTTTAACTTTACGCGATGCTAAAATTGCTAAAACTACTATACCTATCATTGAAATTATTGCAATCGTTCCTTTTTCAGGATCCAAAAAATTCACAATTTCCATACTATTTTGACTCGTTGAAATTATTATCCCTGCATTTTTAAGTCCCAAAAAAGCAATAAATAAACCCAATCCCGAAACCATTGCATCTCTTAAATTTCTTGGTATACTATCTAAGATAAACTTTCTAAGTTTTGTAAATGAAATAAAAACAAGTAAAATACCTGAAATAAATACAACAGCACAAGCCATTTGATATTGAACAATAATATCCATATTTGGATCACCAACAGCTAGAGCAAGAGCTGGCATAGCAGTAAATGCAAAATACCCATTCATTCCCATACCAGGTGCCAAAATATATGGAGCATTAGCATATAACCCCATAAAAAAACACCCTAATGCTGAAGATATACAAGTAGAAATAAATAAAGCACTTGCTAATTCAGGTGATAGCCCATTATGACTTATTAAAGTTGGATTAACTATAATTATATATGCAATAACAACAAATGAAGTTATACCCGCAATAATTTCAGTTTTTATGCTCGATTTTCTTTCAATAATTTTGAAAAATGAATTAATTATTCCCCTAATTCTTATCATAATAATCCCCCAATATATTAATTATAATAAATCATTCTAGTCATATAACAAAATAATTACTATTGTGATGCAATAATATAAAAAATAATTTTATTAATTGACATTTTACATATTTATTATATTATAAACAAAGGTAAATTACTTCAATTTGTCGCTAATAGTCACTTTATTTCGTGAATTTATTAAAATAAATGTAAACTATACCAACAAATAAGTTACAATAATATTAGGGAGAAATATTATGAAAGTTGCAATAATCGAAAATGAACAAATTGACATTAATAATTTAACTAATTTAATCGATCAATACAATAACAATCATTCTACACATGTCAATTATGACTGTTATAAAAGCATTAACTTATTTTTTGATAAAGTTCAAACAATAAAATATGATGTAGCTTTTTTTGACATTTACACTAATGAAAATATTGATGGAATACAAGCATCAAAAACACTACATTCCCATAATCCAAGTTGTTTAATTATATTTATTTCTTCAAGTGTCGATGATATATGGCGTGCTGTTAGTACTCACTATTGTTTTGACTACATAAGAAAAAATGAATTAAATTACTTAACTTTAAAAAGTCTTTTAAATAAAATTGATGATATGACAATTAAATCCGCGACAACTATTGAATTTAAAGTTGGAAAAATTGATATTAACTTAAAAATAGCAAATATCATGTATGTCACATCAAATAATAAATACACTAAAATTACACTTAAAAACAATTTAGATTATTCATATAGAATAAACTTTTCCATCATTTGCGATTTATTATGTAATGAAAATAATTTTATTATTTGCAACAGAGGTATTTTACTTAATATGAACTATATTAATAAAACAGATAAAGAGATTTTCGTTATGGATAATAATCATAAATTTCCAATTAGAAGATCTGACAGATTACAATTAGTAGAAACATACAATAACTATTTATTTTCTAAACTAGATAGTATTGGAGATTATTATGAATAAATTAATTGAGACTCTTTTACTAACTAGTGAATTTTTAATGATTATCCCATTGATGATTTTTTGTTTTATTCCAGTTTATTCATTTAAGAAAAGTAGTTTCAAAAATTTATGTTTAAAACTTTGTATTTCAATAACTTTTGTCTTTATTATCATTTTTTTATGTTTTTTATTTCTAGAATATTTAATGGCAAACTATACTTCAACGATATTAGTTATTATTATTTTTTACTACTTATATATTCAAGAAATAAATTTAAATCCTTATAAATTATTGTTTGTTTTCGTTACATCTGGTTTAATTGGGGCATTTTCTTTTCTATTTTATCAAATAGCAATTATTTTTATAGCACCTAATATTTTGTTATCTTTTAATTCTGATTTAGTCGTTTTGTTTGCACAAATCTTATTTGAGTGTTTAATCATAATAATTTTATATAAATTTATCCACAACCACTTAGCGTATATAATCAGGGAATGTAATGAAGAAAAAATATGGAAATATGCATGGATAGCCCCTACTATATTTATCGTTTGTTCTAACTTTTTTTCTCCTAATATAATTTTTCTTCAAGCAAGCAAAAATTTTATTAATATGTATATAAGCTTCTTTGTAGCTTTTTTATTATTTACTTTATTGATCTATTATATGTTTTATAATTTCACAAAAAGTATAATAGATCACAAAAAAACTCTAAACGAAGCAAAATTATTACAAATGCAAATAGAGCAATATACAATGTTACAAGCTCATATTAAAGAAGCAAATCAAATAAGACATGATCATCGTCACCATCTAGCAGTTATCTATAATTTAACAAACTCAAATAAGTATGATGAATTAAATATTTATTTAAAAAGCTATATGGATTATACTTCACAAGAAGTCACCAACTATACCAGCAACCCTTCTGTGAATGCATTATTATGCCACTATAGAAATATTTGTACTTCTAATGATGTGAAGACAAAATTTAGTATTTTAATACCAGAAAAACTACCAATCAACAATATTGATTTTTCTGTTATCTTAGGTAATTTATTAGAAAATGCGTTAAATTCAAATATTTCAATAATAGATAAAAAATATATCGATCTAAAAATCATGTTAATAAAATCAAGTATTATTATGCAAATAAAAAATCCCTACACTAATATAATACTATTACAAAATAATGAATTCGTATCAACTAAACATAATAAAGAAGCACAAGGATTAAAATCAATTGCAATGATAGTTGATAAATATAATGGAAGTATTACGATAAATTCTGATAATTATATATTTGATGTAAAAATAAGTCTAAATATTTGATATATTATTATACTTAAATATATATATTTGTAATTTTTTATTTTAATCTTATCATTTGAAATTAGCTTATAGTATTAATAATAAATTACACAACCAGTTTGTTCAGGATAAACCAAAAAAAGATATAATATTATTTATATCTTTTTTAGTTTTATGCAATTAATTAGTTATCTATTATATTTTCATTCCCATACCAATTAAATAATCATATGAATCTTTAACTGCTTGGTTTACTTCATTTAAATCACTAGGACCTTTTGCTGTGAATTCAATTTCAATACTATATGGACAATTATTGTTGTTATTATCTAAAAGTTTAGTGATCCTATTAAAGTCAATATTGCCTTTTCCAATAGCTGGAAAATTCCATTCATTATTTGCACCAGCTTTATCTTTTATATGAATATATGTTATATCATCGATACATTTTTCAATATCATTATAAATATCCACATCACCATAAAAAATTGCATTTGCAGTATCATAATTAATATTGATTAAATCGCAGTTTACATAATCAGTTATTTCTTTTATCTTTGCACCAGTACCATGTTCTTTTCCATGAACTTCTAAGACTAATTGTAAACTATATTTTTCTAAATAAGGAATTAATGCTATAAGTTTTGAAGCTGTTTCTTTAGCACTAATTAACACATTGTCTTTTAAATGTGCTTCACCAATTGATGAAACAATATACTTACATCCAAAAAAATGAGCAAGTTTCATATTTTCAATAAAATCAGGTATCCTACTATCATCCATCAAATTAGTGTGACCACTTAATGATAATGGAATAATATTGTATCCCTCACATTTCTCTTTTATAAAATTTAAATAAGATAAACTATGACTTGGCATAACATGTTCTGTCCACCCCTTAGTACATGTTAGTTCAATATATTTAAAACCTATCTTTGCAATTGAATCTATTGCATCTTCGATTGAAAAACCATGATAACTATTTGAATTGACCGCTATAATTCTTTCCATATAACCTCCATGCAATAATTAAATTGCTTATAAATATATCATAACAGATATATTTATATTTATAAAAGAATTAATCAATTTTATAGCTTTATTTAAAACTTTTAGTAATAATTTTTAATAATCATCAAAACTAAAATCATTCATATAAAGTTTGATATCCTCAACTCCAAAATAACTTTTATCCATGTGCCCATAAACATTGTATTCCAAATGATTTGTAGTAAACAAAATATATTCATCATATTCAGTATAGTTAAAAGTCAACCCATCAACTATTACGGTACTAGTTAAATTAGTAAAATCATACTTTCTTAAGCGAAGTGGTTCTTTTTTACTAAATTCAACTTGGCGCATATAACCACCATCATAAATTGTTGCAACAATTGTTTGGTTATTTAAAAGTAAACTACTATAAGCCCATGCACCATCCACATTTTCTATTCCAACAAAATCACGAGCTTTTTGATTAAATGGATCACTTGCTGGATTGTTTATCTGTCCTAGTGGAAAAATTGATGTAATAAATATACCTACCAAAAATTCAATCATGATAAGTCTTTTCTTAAATTTATATTCTAAAAATTTTGATACATACAAATTTATAAATGATATACATAAAATAATACTGAATAAATCAAATATAATTTGTAAAGTAAAACTATAAAAATGAACATATAAATAAGGTCTTAAATCTATTAAAAATACAGCCAAAAAAACTAGAATAATACTTACAATAATTGTCTTTTTATTTTGTTTCTTTAATGCTTTATTGGCATCTTCAAATAAACTAATATCAGTTTGAGCAGTCTTAAAATTATTATCAATCATTCTATTATATTCTTTTTGACATTCTAAACATGATTCTAAATGAGTTTTAATACAATCATCAGATGCTTTACTAGTAAGATTTTCAACATACATTGGTAATAAATCCTTAATTACATTACAAGTTATTTTCATTATCTTTCTCCATTTCCATTGCAATTTTATTGACGGCTCTATGATATGTAACACAAGCCCAGTTTTCACTTTTATTAAATAATTCACCAATCTTTTTAAAACTTAGATCAGAATTAAAACGCATTACAAAGACTTTTTTGTGAGGATCTTTCATTACCTCTATTATTTTATTAATCTTTTTCACTTTTATTTCATCAGTAACTTTCTTCACAATATCTTGTGTATAGCTTTCTTCCTTGAAGTTATTGATTTGTGTGTATCGTTTATTTTTTTTAAGATATGAAAAATAACAATTTTTCGCAATTTGACACAACCAAACACGTACATCACAAGTACCATTAAAACTATCAATGCCTTTTATTGCTTTTAAAAATGTCTCCGAAACAATATCTTGTGATAGATTTTCATCTTTTGTCAGTGTCATTACATATAAAAATATATCCATAAAATATAGTTCATATAATTTTTCAATTTCACTCATAATAATATCCTTCCCTATTTAACTAGACGATTATAATTTATATTAATAAATATTTGTTATCTTGTATATTTACTTTTATATTTATGACTATAAATTTAGTAACATACATTCCATTATTATAAAATGATTTTTCTCAATAGCCTGTAAAAAACATAATATATAAACCACTAAAAATAACAATAATGTCATAACGACTATAATTACAATAATCCTATTTTTATTTCTTTTTAATTTTTTTCGAATCTTAATTAAAGTCTGTACTTGATTATCATTTGTGTTATAAGTATAATTTTTTTGTTTTTCATATTCACTTCTGCAACTTTCGCAAGTTAATATGTGTTCCATAACTAAATTAACACTATCGTCACTTGCAATCTCATCAACACATTGAGGAATTAGGTCTTTTATTATTTCACAATTTAGTTTCATATGATCTCCTTTTTTTTATTCAAAAATCTAATTAGAATATGTTTTTTAACCAAATAATAAAACATCTTCTACATATAAGACTAACTTAAATTGATAATCTTACATTATTTATAATTATTTTAATTTATATATTAACTATAACATCATCTCATTACATTGTTATATATTTAATATTCTAATAGCAAACTTAATATTCAATAATAACAAAAAAAATCCACTCTAATAATAGCGGATAAACCAAATAACGTGGGGTTTTTATAACCTCCCATATTTCTTGGGGTAAAT
>CAMQTJ010000024.1 GCA_947037125.1 uncultured Holdemania sp. | reverse complement strand
CCAAGTTAGTTTGTTGCTTAATTAGTAGAAACCCCAGTTAAGTTTGGGGCACCATAATAGCAATGGATTTTTTATATAATATGTGTTATAAAGATTTTTATTCCAATCGTAATTAAGATAACTCCACCAAAAATAGTTGCATAACTTGCTAGGGCATCTTTAAATAAACGTCCAATGTAGCCCCCTATTATACAAAAGATGAAAGTTATTATAAATATTAATGATGATGCCCTAAATATATTCACATCAAAGGCAATAAAATTTATACCTACTGCTAGTGCATCAATGCTTGTTGCAATTGATTGAATAATTAATAATTTTAGTGAAAAAATCATGATTGATTTAATATTATCATTACCATATTTTTCATGAAAACCATCTTTAATCATTTTAAGTCCTAAAAAACTTAAAGTAATAAGCGCTATGTAATGATCTATACTTGAAATAAAATCACTAAATAATATCCCTGAATAATAACCAATTATTGGCATCAAACCTTGAAATGCACCAAAAGCAAAAGCTACAATTAATATTTTAGTAGTTGTAATGTTTTTTATGCTCATTCCATTTGATATTGATACTGCAAATGCATCCATTGCAAGTCCGATTGATAATGATACAAGTGTTATTATGTCCATGTCTACCTCACTGTTATAATGATATTATATGCTATTAAAATCTAATTAATAACCTTAATACAATCATAGTTTATGTCATTTATACAATTACATCCACACATCATCATTGTGTCTGCTAATTCATCTTTTATTTTATTCAAATATAAATGTACACCGTTTGCACCATCTCCTATAGCACTTATTGTAATTGGACGACCAATTAAAACACCGTTTGCTCCAAGTGCTAGTGCCTTAAAAACATCGCCACCTGTTCTAAAGCCACCATCAACTAAAATCGTCATTCGCCCATCAACGGCAATTGCAATATCATGTAATACTTCAATTGCTGACAATGATTCATCAAGGCAACGCCCACCATGATTTGATACTACGATTGCATCAGCACCGGCTTGTAATGCACACATTGCCGCTTTAACACTCATTATACCCTTCACAATTAGTGGTACTTGAATACTATCCTTTAATTCTTTTAATGCCTGAACAGACTTAATTTCAACTTTAACTTCACTATTTCTTAAATGCGCAAGCCCTGCAGAATCAATATCCGTAGCTAATGCCAAAACATTTTTATTATTCATATAATCAATACGCGGTTTTGTACCCTGTGTTACCCATGGTTTAATCGTACATATTCCATGCCCTTTTAAATTATCAATTTCATCAACTGGTAACGTAAACATATCAATACTAATACCATCTCCTGTAAACCCTATTGTATTTGCCATATCACAACCCTTAAGCATCATACTATTATAATCTTTATCGCTGATTTCAACCCCAAAATTATTTTTGATACCTGCAATTGGTGCAGCATAAACAGGCAAGTCAACATTATGATTAAATAATGTTGTACTAGTATCAACTTCACTAAAATCATTAATCAAATTCATAACGACCTTCACATCTTTTAATTTTAATGAATTACGAATAAAACTTGATCCACTACCCTTACCACCAGGACCTGGTATTTTGCCTTTACAAACAACCCCATTACACTCTACACAAACATTACAAAGTGTACATTTCTCTTTTGCACTAATAAAAACATCTTTTAAATTTTTCATAATATTCTCCACTTATCTTTTTTAATCGTGATTAATATGTTCATAAGCAATTTCAAAAATTGCTGCAACATGTTGATCATTTAATGAATAATATACTTCTTTACCATCTTTACGACTCTTAACTAACCGATTTATCTTAAGCAATGACAATTGATGAGAAATAGCAGAATGTGTCATCTTTAAATTTTGAGCAAGTTTACTAACACATAATTCATTATCAAATAATTGATTAAGTATTTTAAGTCTTGTAGGATCTGAAAACATTTTAAACAATAATGATAAATCATCAAAATTAATTAATTCTTCTTTATTTATATTCATTATAATTCTCCTTTATAGTTACAAAATTTATAAAATTGCTCTCTATAATTTGATTTAACTCTAATTATACTATCACAAAATATATTTTTAAATTCAATATTATAAGCACACAACATCATTTGACCATTACATGTATTATACACACTATCATTAATAATAGGATAATTTAAATCACTTAATGTCACCCTTATTTGATGTGTTCTACCCGTTTGTAATACACATTTAATTAAACTAATATTAGTTTTCTTATCAAAATGTATTGTTTCAAAATAAGTAATAGCATCTTTACCATCTTTAGATATAACCATTTTATTTTTAAGATGACGATCTTTACTGATTTTATTTTTTATTGTTTTTTTATCATAGTTAAACCGATTTTTAACAACCGCCAAATAATTTCTTTTGATAAATTTATTTTCTATTTGATAATCATAATAACTTTGAAATAATTCACATTTACTATAAATTATACAACCACAAGTATCTTTATCTAATCGATGAATTGGTCTAATAGAACTATTAATATTATTATTAATAAAATAATTTGCAACACAACTATTCAAATTATTTGTTTTTGTCTTATCATCTTCATGGATTATAATACCACTTTTTTTATCTACGATTAATACAAAATCATCTTCATATAAAATATCTATTTCACTATTATTGCACTTATAATCTACAATGTTATCATTAAGACAGTTTATAGCAAAAATATCACCTGCTTTAAGCAAATGATTACTATGTTTTATTATTTCATTATTAATCATAACTTTTTTGATATTAATTAGCTGATTAATTTTTGTAATATTTATGTAATAACTATCAAACAATTGTTTAATAGTTATATCTTGTTGTATCTGTAGATTAATCCACGTTTTTTTTATTGTATATTTCATACATCCATTATAAACTATTTTTAGCTTTTTGAATGTATTATTTTTACTTTATATTCATTTAACCAATAATCAATTTGAATAAAATATGCAATTGTTTGAGCAGTATTCATTAATTGACCATACCAATAAATATTATCTTGATTGTTGATTAATTTTAAAAGCTCGTCTTTTTTAATTATTTCTAAGATTTTCGCATTATCATCACTAATTATATCTAATAATATTTTATTAAGTTTATCACGATATATTGGGTTATGAGTTTTAGGATAAGGACTTTTTTTACGATAAACTACATCGTGCGGTAATAAATCATCAAAAGCTTTTCTTAATAGATATTTTTCTGTATCATTTTGATATTTATAGGCCCATGGTATTTGATATAGCATTTCAACTATTCGATAATCACAAAATGGTACCCTTACATTTAATCCTGCTGCCATTGTCATACGATCACAGCGATCAACTAAAGTTAACATAAACCATTCTAAATTAAGCTTCATTAATTTCTTTTTTTCAATTTCATTTTTATCTTTAATAACTAAATCACGATAAGTATTATTAACCTTATTTAAAATATAGCTATCGATATTAACATTTAAAAATTCATCTTTTATAAAACTTTGACGAATCTTTAAATCTTTTGCCCATGGAAATTTATTATCACATTTAAAATCAGGATTATAATACCAAGGATAACCTGCAAATATTTCATCAGCACACTCACCTGATAACGCTACATCAATATCCTTTTTCATCTCTTTCGCAAATAAATACAATGAAGCATCAATATCAACCATACCAGGCAAATCACGATACCTTACTACATCCTTTAAATAAGTTATAAGATCATCATTATCAATTACAATATTTTTATGATCTAATTTAAAAGTATCAACCATTTTATCAATATATATTTTATCTTGATTTGGTTGAAATAATGATTTTTTAAAGTATAAATCATTATCCTTATAATCAACTGAAAATGTTTTCAAATCTTTAATTTTATTTTTCGCAACACCACTTACAATACTAGAATCAAGACCACCTGACAATAATATTCCATTTTTATCATTTGTATCTAATTGAATATTAATGGCATCACTCACAAGATTTTTTACTTTAATTACAGTTGTATCAAAATCATCAACCCATTTTTTATCAGTCAATTTCCAATATTTATTTAAGTCCATACCATTTTGACTAATAATCGCATACGTTGCAGGTTTTATTTCATGAATATCCTTAAAATAGGTTGAACCTATTGTCCTTGCAGGACCTAAAAATAACATTTCATATAAGTTATTGTTGTCCATCATTGCATCAATGTGAGGATGTTGAAGTACACCTTTTATTTCAGATGCAAACATATAATCATTATTTATAATAGAATAAAATAATGGCTTAACACCCAAGCGATCTCTTGCAATAAAAAAAGTATTATATCGCTCATCAAAAATAATAATTGAAAATACACCATTAAAATATTTCACACAATTTTCTTTATATTCAAGATAATAATTTAAAATTAGTTCACTATCACACTTTGATTCAAATTGATAATTTAATTTCAATAAATTATTTCTTAATTCATCACGATTATAAATCTCAGCATTACAAATAACAACTATTTTCTTTTTATCAATAATTTTAGTATATGGTAAGTTATCCACAATTAAATTTTCATTACCGCTATTGCCAACACTTAAATGACATAATTCGTTTGTATAATTTCCTATTTGATCATTACCACGATGTTTTAATAAATCTAAAGCTTTATTTATTACACTTTTTTCAACTAATGTTTTTTTATAACTAATATTTGCTACAATCCCACTCATTTAATCACCTCTAGAATAGTCTATGTTTAAAAACTTAAAATGTGCCTAATTTTTAATCTTTATTTTTTAATAATTAAGCATATTATAAAATATAATGCACATATTAATAATGGTGATTATATGAAAAAATTTATAATATTATTATTTTTAGTCTTTATAATTAGTACAATCTATATTAATAATAAACAAGAAATAGCAAATACTGTATTTAATGTTCAAACAATAGAGCCTGACCAAATAATAAAAAAAATAATAGAAACAAACGAAACCAAAGATATCGATACATATGACTATTACAAAAATATTAATCAAGATTATTTTGGTTATTTAAGTTTTGAAAATGAATTAATAAACGAACCAATTTTAAAGGGAATAGATAATGATTTTTATCTTGATCATAATATCAACAACAAAAGCTATTCATCAGGTAGCGTATTCGTTGATTGTAGATACGAAAAAGATTTAAATAATATAATACTTTATGGTCATTATGTTTATCGGGATACTTCTTTAATGTTTAGTCCATTACATAAGCTTTTAGAAGATGATTATCAAAATTATGATGAGTTTTTAATTCAATATAAAGATACAACCGATTTTTACCAAGTTGTTTATGCTTTATTATTTGATATCACAACTGATATGGAATACTATTATGCATTTGATTTTCATAAAGACATGGATACATTTAATAAATTCAATGAGTTTTATGCAAATAAATCTCAAATAAAAAATACTGAATTAGCCTATGATGATAAGCTTGTAATATTACAGACATGTGTTAGAAATCAAGATAATTTAAGACTTATTGTTATTGCGAAAAAAGTAAATAAATAAAAAAGTAGATCGTAAAGATCTACTTTTTTATTTATATTATAAAACTTAGTAATTTGTAGCTTGAACTTTGAAATATGCCATAGGATGATCACATACTGGACATACATCTAATGCTTTTTTACCATAATGGATATGTCCACAATTTGCACATTCCCAATATGTTTCATCTTCTTTTTCAAATACTGAATTATTTTCAATATTAGCTAATAATTTCAAGTATCTTTCTTCATGTTCTTTTTCGATTTTACCAACTTCAGTAAATAATCTTGCGATATCATCAAAACCTTCTTGTAAAGCTTCAGTAGCCATTCTTGCATACATATCTGTATGTTCGAAGTTTTCACCAGCTGCAGCATCTTTTAAATTTGTAATTGTATCTGCAACTTTACCACCGTGAAGTAGTTTAAACCACATTTTAGCGTGTTCTTTTTCGTTTTCAGCTGTTTCTAAGAATAGTTTACCTATTTGCTCATAACCATCTTTTTTAGCCTTAGACGCGTAATATGTGTATTTATTTCTAGCTTGAGATTCACCAGCAAAAGCCTCTTGTAAATTAAGTTCTGTTTTTGTTCCTTTAAGTTCCATTTTCATATCCTCCAATACATCTATTATATAGTATGGACAAAAAAAGTAAAGTGTATTGCCCCAATATTTGGAAAAAACAAATATGACAATCAATTACATAGTTCAAATAGAATACTATTATCATAGAAATATTTTTATAAATAAAGTATTATTAAGCATAATTTGGATAATTATCATAAATTATTTAAGTAAATTAAAAATAACGCTATCACTACATTAACAATAACTACAACACATGCAAAACCTAATGGAATTAAAAATTTTTGATATGGTCTTTTTCCAACTTCAACACTTTTTTCAAGATAACTTAATTCTTTACTTTCACTAAACGCTATAACTTCCTTGTATGTTTGAATATCAAACTGTTTTTTTAGTTTTTCAATTTTAGTTGCATAAACCATAACAACACCCCAACATAACATCCACAACACAAAACCTGTAATCCCTAAATAATAAAAAAGTGGCATAGGTATTAAAAAACATATTATCATTAAAATACCAAATATTTTACTTTCTTTATTCATCGTTTTAACATCTTCTTTTTTGATTTTTTCCATCATTTTCTCACAATCTTTTTTTATTAATGTGTCAATTGAGACATTAAAGAAACAGCTTAATAACGCTAAACTTTTAATATCAGGATATGTTTTATCATTTTCCCAATTCGATATAGTTTGTCTTGTTACAAAAATTTTATCAGCTAAATTATCTTGTGATAAATCAAGATTAACTCTTAACCTTTTTATTTCATTTCCAACTTCCATAATGTTTCCTCCTGCACTTTTAGTATATAGAATATTGTCTATTTTGACCATCAAATGTCTTTTACATATGCTTATTAATACAAAAATAAACATAAGTAAACTAAAATACAAATAGTTTTTTATTAGTATTGGGCTTATTATTCATTTAAAATATTATAGATATAGTTTTAAAAAACAATCTATTAAAGTTGTTGTAAATGATATTAACTAATATTACTTATTATGCGCTCCATATTGGTTAAGCATATCAAAACACATATCAATTATACTTTTGTGATAATTAATAAAAGTATTATTATCAATTAACTCAATTATTTCTTGTTTGCTAGCCCACTTAACACTTTGTACTTCATCGCTTTGTAATACTAGCTTATCTATTTCAACATCGTACTTTACTACATAAAAATCATCAAATCCATGATCAAAATTTATTGTAAAGCTACACCTTTTATTTTCAAAATTAAAGTTAATTCCAACCTCTTCCAATAATTTTCTATGTACTGCCATTTGACTTGATTCATTAACTAAAGCACTACCACCACATGTGACATCCCACATATTCGAAAAACCTTTTTTAAATGGTTGACGTTGTTGAATAAGCATTTGATTATTATCATTAAATATACAAACATGTACGACTAAATGATATTGATCATGTATCATTTTTTCATTTCTTTTTATTGTCTTATTACTCAATTTTCTATTGATATCGTATACATCCCATATTTCCATATTGAACCTCCACTTTATATATATTTATAATATACACCACAAAAATAAAAACTGCTAGCAAAAAAGCTAACAGTTAATTATTAAATTTATTAAGCTAAAACATTTTGACAACGAGTACATAAACCCTCTTCATCATGTTCATCACTAATATTCCAACAACGAGGACAAACTACACCATCAGCCTTAGTTACTTGAATTTTCGCAACTTCATACATTTTGAATTGACTATTTTCAACAAATTCAACTTTAGATACAATTAACCATTGATTAATATTATCACCAAACATTGATTGTAATAATGATTTATCTTCAGCATTTAATTCAAGTTGTATTTTAGCTTCTAAAGGTTTACCGATAACTTTTAATTCACGACTTTCTTCTAAAGCTTTTAAAATATCAGTTTTTATAGCTAATAATTTAGCGAATTTAGTTTTAATATCTTCCGCATTATCATATTCTACAAATTGAGGGAACTCAGTATAGTGAATTGAACCTGTTTCTTTATGTTCAAAATTATTCCATACTTCTTCCATAGTAAATACTAAAGAAGGAGCCCATAATTTACATAATGTTTCAACACATGTATAGATAACACTTTGAACTTGACGACGTCTTAAGCTATCTTTTTTCTCGATATATAAAATATCTTTAGTGTAATCTAAATAATAACTACTTAAATCATTAGTCATAAAGTTAATCATTTGACTTACAACTGCGATAAAGTCATATTTCAAATAATTTTCTTTTGCATTTTTAATAATATCCTGTAATTTAACTAATATATATTGATCATTTTCTTCTAGTTTTTCATAAGTTAATAAATCAGTTTTGTAATCAAAATCTTCAGGATTAACATTACCTAACATAAATTTAAACGTATTTCTAACCTTACGATAAAGTTCAGCAACTTGTTTTAAGTTATCATCACCAATTCTCATATCTTGTCTAAAGTCAACATTTGTTGCCCATAAACGTAAGATATCAGCACCATATTGATCAATAACCTTCATTGGATCTACAGTATTTCCAATTGATTTACTCATTTTTTCGCCCTTAGAATCACAAACATAACCATGTGATAATACACTTCTAAAAGGAGCTTGTTTATTAGTAGCAGTACCAACAATTAATGATGAGTTGAACCAACCACGATACTGGTCACTACCTTCAAAATATAAGTCAGCAGGATAGTTTAATCCACGAGCTTTTAATTCATTGTGACTTGATCCTGAATCAAACCATACATCCATAATATCTTTTTCTTTTGTGAAAATACCATTAGGAGATTTTTCATTAGTATATCCTTCAGGTAATAAATCTTTAGCTTCACGATCAAACCAAACATTAGAACCAAATTCATTGATTAATTTAGATATATGATCAAATACTTCTTTTTCCATAATTGGAGTTTTATCTTCAGTATAAATAATTGGAATTGGTAAACCCCATAATCTTTGTCTTGAAATACACCAATCACCACGATCTTTAATCATATTGAATAAACGTACTTCACCAAATGAGTTTTCCCATTTAACATTTTTAATTTCAGCAATTAATTCGTCTTTGATTTTTTCAATTGATGCGAACCATTGAACAGTAGCTCTGAAAATAATAGGCTTTTTCATACGTTCATCATGTGGATAACTGTGAGTTATAACTTCCATTAAAATTAGGCTTCCTAATTCTTCAAGTTTTGCAATAACTGTTCTGTTTGCTTTATCAACATATTGACCTTTTAAAAACTCACCAGCATCAGCTGTCATACATCCTCTTTCATCAACAGGACAATAAGCTTTTAAGCCATATTTTAAACCAGCATAAAAGTCATCAGCACCATGACCTGGAGCTGTATGTACACAACCTGTACCACCCTCATCAGTAACATGATTTCCTAAAATAACTAAAGAAGTTTTTTCAGGATATAAAGGATGCTGAACTGTGATATATTCTAATTCTTTTCCTTTAAATGTTTTAAGTATTCCTAAATTTTCTAAATTAAATTTAGCCATTAATTCATCAACTTTAGAATCTAATACAATTAATTTACCTTTTGAAGTATTCACTACTGCATAAGTGAATTTCTCATTTAAACAAATTGCAAGGTTTGCAGGAATAGTCCATGGAGTTGTTGTCCAAATAACAAATTTTTCATCACCTTCAAGCACACCTTTTGTATCAATTACATCAAATGCAACAAATATTGTAGGATCTTTTTTATCAATATACACTATTTCAGAATCCGCAATTGCTGTTTCTTGTACAGGTGACCAATAAATTGGCTTTAATCCTTGAAAGATTAAACCATTTAAAGCCATTTTCGCAAATGAATCAATTTGACGAGCTTCAAACTCTTTTTTCAATGTGATATAAGGATTTTCAAAATCCGCAATTGTTCCAAGTCTTTTCATTGTAGCTTTTTGAATATCAATTTGTCCATAAGCAAATGCTTCACATTTACTTCTAAATTCTGAAGCACTGATCTCTTTACGATTTACACCAAGTTTTTGAATAGCATTTTCAATTGGTAAACCATGAGTATCATGACCTGGAAAAAATGGCGTATAAAATCCACTCATTGAATGAGAACGAATAATAATATCTTTAATAATACGATTCATCGCAGTACCTGCATGTAGGTTACCATTAGCGTATGGAGGACCATCATGTAGAATAAATGCTGGTTGACCCTCATGTGCCTTTAATAATTTTTCATAATAGTTATCATCTTGCCAACCTTGTAAAATCCCTGGTTCTTTTTTTGGTAAATTACCACGCATCTCAAAATTAGTACGAGGCATTAATAGTGTTTGTTTGTATTCCATTTATTTTCTCTCCTTTAAAATAAAAAAAGTCCTTAATCTAAGGACGTAAATTTACGCGGTACCACCTTAGTTCATATTTAAAAAATATGCACTCACATCTATAACGTTGACTAAACGATTATTCCTACTTAATTCAAAATAATAACTTACAAGTGATTTTACTAAATGACATCAACTATTTACACCAACCATAGTCTCTCTTTATCAATCTATTTAATAACATGTCTTGATCATTGTTTTTTTTCTATTTCGATTTTTTCTAACCATTCCAATGCAGGTAAAGTTGGAAGTTTAAAATCATCAAAGTTTTGTAATAATGTTTCTAATTGCTTTTGAACATCACTTTTCATACCAGTTACTTCACTTGATAATTTAGTTAAATCAACTAAAATTAATCGAGCAGTTGAAATAGCTTCTTTAACAATTGAATCAGCATTATTTTGAGCAGAACCAATAATAATATTAGCTTCTCTTAATGCAATCAACGAAAGTTCTTCAGCCGCTTTTTCTTTAACTGTTATTTCACTAACTAATGATTGATATCGTACTTTAACCGTATTCAATTGCTCTGTTACCGCAACTGTTTGGCGATTATACAAATCGATTTTTTTTTGAAGATTTTCTATTTCTAAAATATAATTACTTACGGCTTGATCAACTGCAAAACGGTCATAACCATTTTTCATAACTCTAAATTCTGGCTTTTCCAATTTTCAATCAACCCCCTTATGCAAATTGTTTAACATTAATAATGTAACGGTTTTTCTTTGATGTTTTAAAATCATCACAATATACGATAAACTTACCAATTTTTCTTATAACAATGGTACATTCATTATTGCACAATCTTTTACAATCTTCAACTATTTCATGATTAATCATCACATTTGTTTCATCAATTAACTCTTTTGCTTTATCTCTTGAAATATTAGCCAAGCAAGCCACAATTGCGTCAATTCTAAAGCTTGTTACATTTATAGTTGAAGTAATATATTTTACCTGTTGATTTATGTTAATTTCACTTATTGAAAATGACACATTCAATCTTTTGATTTGTTTGAAATTATCAATCACATATGCTGCAATTGCCTTATCGCAATAAACTATAATGTTTTTATCAACTTTAAAACAATCACCAAAACGATTTCTATCTATACCTAAAGACATTAATGAACCTAATATATCTTTATGCTTAATTTCACAAAAATTATCATTAATTCTTGTAGTTAAACAAACAATTTCATTCTCGATAAAACTATCATTTTCTAATAAAATAATTTTATTTCTAAATGCATTATCACAGCCACCACTAATAATATATTGAGACTGGCTCCCAATTATTTTAATAGCTTTTGCTAGTTCTATTTCATTCATAAATAAAGAGGCAATATTACAATAATATTGCTTCTTTTTATAAATTAGATTGTTTATTTTAGCACTAAATAAATCTTGATTATTATTCTTCTGATCCATCTAAGCTTATTGCTCCATGAACACCAATTGATGATGGAGTACATAATATTACATTATGACCAATTTTTTGAATTGTTCCATCAAGTGCAAATACAACTCCTGATAAAAAATCAATTGTTCTTTGAGAATATTCTCTTTGAAGACGGTGTAAGTTAATAACAGCTGCACGTCTTTCTTTTAAGTGTTTAGCTACTTCTTCTGCTTCTTCAAAAGATCTTGGTTCAAATAATACCATTTTAGTATTGTTTGACACTTTCGATAATCCCTTATTTTTAGGTTCTTCATAACTAGATAACACTCTAGCTTCATCTCTGTTTAATTCAACTTCTTCGATTTCATCATCTACAGTTGTAAAAGTATCTTTTAATTTATCCATTAGTCCCATAAAACGACCTCCATATTCTTATAAAGTATAGCATACTTCACAAGATTTTTCTATTCATTTATTATAAGTGACTAGATTAACTAAAATTACATCTTTGCCTATTTTCTCTATACAATTAACGTCGATTACAACTGATTTATCAAAAAAAAGATTAACTATTGTGTCAAATAAATAAGCTTTATTTCTTACACATAGTGATTCTATCGTAAAATTATCTTGACTAAAATCAACATCATAAACCTTACCAACTACTTTTCCATCTTTCACATTAACAATTACTTTTTTCTTAAACTCATTTAATTTCATATTATCACCTAGTATATAATATGTATAATAAATAATAATGTTACAAGTTTTTCTTTAAAATATGTAAAGCCGATTTTTCTAATCTTGATACCTGAGCTTGTGATATACCAAGTTCTTGAGCAATTTCAGTTTGTGTTTGATCCTTAAAATAACGTTTATTGATTATATCTAATTCTTTTGTATTTAGTTTTTTTAACGATTGTTTAACACTCAAATTATGAATTAATGACATTATATCATCTTTTTCATCTTTTATTTGATCAGATAAAAACATTGAGTCACCACTATCATTATAGATAGGTTCTGATATTGACATTACACTTTGTAGTGCATCCATACTTGTATTGATTTCCTTTTCAGTCACATTTAATAATTGTGCCAGAACTTTATTTGTTGGTTCACATTGATGCGTATGAATGTATTCCTCCTTTATTTTAAGTGTATGATAAGCTAGATCTTTTAAATTTCTTGATACTTTCAACATTTGATTATCTCGTAAATATCGTTTTATTTCACCTAAAATCATTGGTACAGCATATGTTGAAAATCGCACCTCGTGTTTTGTGTCAAAATTATCGATTGCTTTAATTAAACCTATGCAACCTATTTGAAATAGATCATCCATGTTATCACAACGATGAGAAAATCTTTGTACCATCGATAATACTAATCTAAGATTCCCCATTACAAGTATTTCTTTAATTTGTTCATCTTTTGTTTCTTGGTGTTGTTTTAATAATTTGTTCATTTCATCATTTTTAATTACTTGAAGTTTTGATGTATCAATACCATTTATTTCCACTTTATAACGTGCCATATCTATCAACTCCTTACAACAAATTGTTGACAGAAACTGAACTATATACCCTTTATAAAAATGGTAATATAAGGTATTAAATAAATCATAATGATTCATTTACACGAAATAAGTCAAGTTATACTTATTAATAGATCACTTTTTACGCTACTACTAAACATATCTTATGTTATAAAATTTTTATCAAGATTTTATATATTAAACACATAAAAAGGTAAGTCAAATTATTGACTTACCTTTTTAAATTATTTATTAAGTATACCTAAATCAAATTTGACTATAAGCTTCTTAAATTAATTCTTACTATTAAATTTTATATAAGGTTTATATTATTACCCTATAAACTTAACGTAAAAATGCAAACCAAATTATCCCCACAAACAATCCAAGTGCAACGATTAAAAATGGAAATATTGTTGTGAAAGCAGCAATTATTAAGGCTAGAGTATCATTTTTTTCGAATTCAATTACTCTTTTTCTTTCGATTAATTCTAATTCTTTTTTAATGATATCTTCTTTTTTTCTTGTAAATTTCATTATTTGTTATATAGATGACAAGCTATGAAATGATTATCATCAATTTCTTGCCATACTGGAACATCTTTCTTACAAATTGCCATGCATTTTTCACAACGTGTATGAAATTTACATCCTTTTGGAGGATTAACAGGACTTGGAACATCGCCGTCAAGTGGTTTTAAATCAACGCGTTTATTAATATCTGTCGTTGGTATTGCTGCAAGTAAAGCCTGAGTATATGGATGAGATGGACTTGAAAATATTTGTTTAGTTGGAGCAAGCTCAACTAAATTACCTAAGTACATAACACCTACACGATCACTAATGTATTTAACAACACCTAAATCATGTGAAATGAATAAATATGTAAATCCTTGTTCTTCTCTTAAATCTTTTAAAAGATTAATAATTTGTGATTGTATTGAAACATCTAGCGCTGAAACAGCTTCATCACAAACAACAAACTTAGGATGTAAAGCAAGTGCTCTAGCAATACCTATACGTTGTCTTTGTCCACCAGAAAATTCATGTGGGTAACGATGAATCATATAGCCTTGAAGACCACATTTTTCCATTATTTCAACAACATAATCAGCAAGTTTTTTACTACCACCTTTATAATAACCATGAGTAACTAGTGCTTCACCAATCAATTGGCCAATAGTCATACGAGGGTTAAGTGATGAATATGGGTCTTGAAATATTATTTGTAAATCTGTTCTTAAAAATCTCATCTCATTTTCTGATAAACGAGATAAATCAAGTCCAGTATCCATTCTTTCTTCATATTTATCAAATTTTTTATGATTTTTAAGTGATTCTTTTAATTTATTAATTTCAGCTAAAACATCATTCAATTTTGATTCATGCGTTTTATATTGAATTTCATATTTCTTTAAGTTTTGTTTTTCCTTTAAAATAACACTTTCTTTTATGTTATCATTTAAATCAGAATCAATATGAACCTTAACAAGATTAATTTTTCTTTGTAAATGAACCATTATTCCTTTTTCATGATACCAAATTTTCATCAACTTACTTACTAAGTTTAAGTCGTCGCAAAGTACTAAACCTCCAACTAACTTAACTGTAGTATCGAAATATTCATCAATTTTAGCATCAACGATATCAAATTTCTTTTTAGCATTTTCTAAAGATTTTTCGTCTTCAATTTTCTCAATTTCAGCTTTATATTTTCTTCTAAGTGAACGGTTTTTTTCTAGAGATTCAACATCCTTTTTGATGTTTTTTATCGCCTTTAATGCGTATTTAGGTGCAATATCTTCTAAGCTACGCCCATAATAAAATGTAGCACCAGCAGTTTGAGGATATAATTGTAATAATACACGACCAAAAGTCGATTTACCACAACCTGATTCTCCTACAAGTCCAACAGTTTCACCTTCAAAAATATCCAATGTTATTCCGTCATTTGCTTTAACATATTGTTGCTCTTGAAATACCGAATTTTTTTTAACTGGAAAATATTTTTTCAACTTTTTTACTCTTAATAATACTTTCTTATCCATTGTTTCTTACTCCTTTAACTGGGTAAAAACATCTAACTTTTTGACCAATACCCACATCCGTTAATGATGGATGTTCATTTATACATTTATCTGTAGCATATTTACATCTTGGAGAAAATTTACAACCAATTGGTAAATTTAATGGATGAGGTACAGAGCCTGGGATTGGCTCAAGTTTTGTATTATCAACATCATCTAAACGTGGAATAGAAATTAACAAACCTTCAGTATATGGGTGAGAATATTTTGTTTTAGTATCAAAAATATCATCCACATCAGCGTATTCAACAATTTCTCCACAATACATAACAGCAACATCATCAGCCATATGATTTATTACACCTAAATCATGTGTAATAAACATAATAGCAGTACCTTGTTCTTTTTTTAAGTCATTCATTAATTTTAAAATTTGCGCTTGAATAGTAACATCAAGTGCTGTTGTTGGTTCATCAGCAATTAAAATATCAGGTTTACAAGCAAGGGCCATAGCTATCATTACTCTTTGTCTCATACCACCTGATAATTGGTGTGGATAAGAATTCGCAATTTGTGCAGGCCTTGGAATTTTTACATCATTTAATAATTCAACCGCTTTTGCTTTTGCATCTTTTTTAGAATAATTTTGGTGCAATATTAATGTTTCCGCAACTTGAACACCAATTTTAAACACTGGGTTTAAACTTGTCATTGGCTCTTGGAATATCATTGAAATATCATTACCTCTAATCTTCATCATATCTTGTTCAGTTGCTTTAGCTAAATCGATTTTATTATTATAAATAATTTCACCATCAACTATTTCACCAGGGTACTCAAGTAAATGTAATATTGACATTGAAGTCACTGATTTACCTGAACCTGACTCCCCAACTATACCTAAAGTTTTACCTTTTTTAACTTTAAAATCTACTCCATTAACTGCTTTAACGATACCTTTTTCTGTATTAAAGAAAGTTTTTAAACCTTTTACATCAAGAATTACTTCATTCATGCATTAACCTCCTTTTTTTTAAATATTTTTGAAAATAAACTAATTTTAGCTTGTTTTTTAAATTTAATATGTGCTTTTGGATCGACGCTATCACGTAAACCTTCACCAATTAAATTTATACTCATTATTAGTGTGAATAATAATACACCTGGAAATACCCACATCCACCAATAGTTCTTCATTATTGTCGAAGTACTAGCAGCAGATAAAAGTGCACCCCATGTTGGGATTGGTTCGTTAACAGATAATCCTAAAAATGCAAGTGAAGCTTCAGATAAAATTGCACCAGCAAATGCTGTAGTCGCATTTACAATAATGTAAGCAACTGTATTAGGAATTAAATGCTTTAAAATTTGTTGTCTTTTTGTAATACCTAAAGCACGAGCTGCTGTCATAAATTCTTGCTCACGAAGAGAAAGTATTTGTCCACGAATCATACGAGCTAAACTTGTCCATCCCAAAATACCGATTACAAACATCATTACATATAATCGTTGTTGTTCAGGAATATCAACAAATAAAACAGAAATTGTTATTGCGATTGGTAAAAAAGGAAACGAGGAAACAATTTCAGTTACTCTCATTAATATCATATCAACTTTTTTACCGTAAAAACCTGAAATACCACCTACTAAAATACCTAATGTTGTTGAAATTACAGTTGCTAAAATACCAACTTGTAATGATATATATCCACCTAAAAACACACGTGGCATATAGTTTCTTCCAGCATCATCTGTACCAAAAGGATTTGCTAAACTAGGACCTTGATACTTATTTACTAAATCAACATTAGCAAGATTGTAATCTGTTATTGTTATGTAAGCTTTACTTATCAAAATTAATGATGTTAATATTATAAAAACAACAAGACCAATTACTGCTAACTTATTCTTTTTGAAACGTTGAATCATTAATTTAGTTGGACTAACTATTTCTTCAACATTTGTATTTTTTATCTTTTTTGCCATTATTCTCCATCTCCTACTCTAACTCGTGGATCTACTAAAGCGTAACTAACATCCACAAATAAATTTGCTAATAAAGTAAGCATTGAATAAAATATTGTTAATGCTAATATAACTTGAGAATCTCTTTGAGTATACGCTGTATTTAAAAGATTTCCAACACCTGGCCATGCAAAGATTTTTTCTACTAAAACTGAACCTCCAAATAATAAAGGTACATACAAACCAACTAAAGTTAAAACCGGAATTAATGCATTTCTAAAAGCATGACGATATATAACAACTTTGTCTTTTAACCCTTTAGAACGTGCTGTTCTTATGTAATCTTGTTTTAATACTTCAAGCATAGCATTACGGACATATCTTACTAGTGAAGATATTAAACCAAGACATGTAACTGCAACAGGTAATACCATATGATACGCTAAATCTTTGTAATAAGGTAAACTTCCAACAACATGATTTGCTCTAGGATCAATCATACCACTAAAAGGGAATATAGGGATGATGATAACAAAGAAGAAAATCAATAACATAGCCATAAAAAATGATGGCATTGAAATTCCGAACATCGAAAAAACTGTCCAAAAATTATCAAAAGCAGAATAACGATTAACTGCAGATTTTATTCCAACTATGATTGAAATAAAGAATGCTAATATGAACGCAAAAACATTTAATAATAAAGAGTTTTTAATATAATAAGGTAACACTTCAACTACAGGTCTTCTCATAACTGAAGACATTCCTAAGTCACCTTGAAGTACTCTCATTAACCATTTTCCATAACGTTCATGCAACGGACCAACAAGACCTAACTGCTCACGCAATAAATCTAAATCTGGCATTCTATCCATTGGTGTTTCAGGATCTATATATGCCCAAATAGGGTCTCCTGGCATATTTTCGACAATTAAAAATATAATTAAAGACATTATTAACAATACAGGTATCATATATAATAATCGTTTCAAGATATATTTAACAATTGGTATGACACTTGCAAAAAATTCTTGCAAAGCATTTGTTTTATTATTTTCCATATTTTCTCCTTTTGTTAAACGAAATAAATAGTCATTGCAGACAATGACTATTTACCCATTCGATTTTCTTATTTATTAACCTTTGTAAATACCATAATAATGATCTTGTAATACTGCGAAGTCAATTGAATTAAATTTAAATTCAATTCCTGTTTCTTCGATAGAATTAGCAGTAATTATATTAAGAGGGTCAGTCCAATCAGTTGAACCACATGCGATATTAACAGAAGCACGTTCACCATCTTTAGCATAAACACCATCAGTACCCTTTACCCAACCATCAGCTTCTAAAATTTCAGAAACTTTAGCAGGATCATATGAGTAATTAGTTAAATTTTCTTCTACCCATGCATCATCAATCATCCAATAATTTGTAGAATAAGGACCTTGAGTTACAGAACCATAAGAACCTAAGAATAAACCAACAAATGTTTCACGATCTAAAGCATAACCAATCGCTTGTCTAATTGCTGTATGTCTTGTAATACCTTCATCAGTTTGGAATGTGATATGACCATAACCGTGTCTTGGATAATTATTGAATGTTAAGTTAGAGTCTGCTTTAGCTGCATCAATAACATCTTCTTGAACCATTCCAGCAAGTAAATCAATTTCACCTGCAATTAACATATCAATACTTGTTTCATCTGGTACAACTTGAACAATAACGTTTTCAATCGTCGGAACATCACCATGTATATCACCAGTGAAATATTCGTTAATAGCAAGTCTTACAAATTGACCTTCAACATATTCAGTGATTTTATATGGACCAGCACCAATTGGTTTTGAAATTAAGTTAGCCTTAACATCTTCAACATTAATTACACCGTCAACTGAGTTATAATGTGCAGGAATAATGTATCTTGAAAAGTCAGTACTAGCTGTTGTAAAAAGAGCCTCATTTACTGTAAATTCAATTTCATAATCATTTATAACATTAACACCTGTAAATGCAGCTGTATCACATGCACCAGCTTCACAAGATGCAGTGTATGCATCTTGACCAACTAAATTAATTGGAACGTAAGCATCACTACCACTTGCACTTGCAAAAGTTGGATCAGAATAGAAATAATAAGTGAAAGCAACATCATTAGCCGTTAACTCAACACCATCAGAAAATTTGATTCCTTCTTTAAGTTTGAAATTCCAAGTTTTCATATCTTCACTTGTAGAATATTCATCTACAAAAAAGTTTTTATCTAAATCTCCAGTATTTGTAACAGACATAAGACCTGTTCCACCAAATACTAATTTACGAATATTGTTGTCATAAGCACTATTTCCCCAACCTTCGTAAAACTCACCGCTAAATGATGTATTACCAGCAACAAATGTTTCTAACCCAGTTGCTGAAACAATAGCTTCAGGCCATTGCCAAAGTGGTGTAGTTTCAAAACCTTCTAATTTTGCATTGTATAAATCATGATAATCATTTGCATATAATGGAATAACTGGTAATTCTTCATTCATTAATGTAACCCATTCAAGATAAGCTGCTTGGTAAGCATCTTTTCCAGTAAGAGGATTAGCATTTCTCATTTCCATTAATAATTCATCATTTTTTTCATTTACAAATCTTGCACCATTAGATGATGTTCCTTCTCCAAATGGTTGAATCATGTCGCTGTGCCAATTTGAATATCCATCAAATTGTGGAGTTAAAGATGTTGCCATCGCAAATCCATTGTAAATTCTACCATCAGGCAAAGTAGTTGTTGCAGTATCGCCTTCGGTTACTGGTGCTTTTTTATCGCAACCAACTAAACCCGTAGCAAGTAATAATGAAAGACATAATACTAATATTTTTTTCATAGTTCATTCCCCTTTTTCTTTTATTATATTAACATATTAGCAAGCGTTTGTCAATATCAATGATTTGTTTTTGTCATCAAAATGTAACACACATCATTTTGAATTGATTATGTTTCTTATTTCTAAAACAATTTTTATCATCAAGAAGAAAACAAAGATAGATAATGGCTGAAATAATATACCTCCACATATTAAGGTAATCATAGTTGCAATAATTGATGGTACAAAATAATTTATAATTACTAATTTACTTAAATTCACTCTGTTTTGATTAAAAACTTTTTTTCTAATATCAAAAACTTTTAATATTGATGTTAGTAAAATAGTTAAAAACCCCATAGATAATAGACAATTAAATAATTCTACCTTCATAACTTGCAAAGAATTAATTGAAAGTGTATTATATATTATACTTTCTAAATATATTTTTTTTGCTAAATTATCACCATTGAACTCGAAGTCAAAAGCATATTCAGTAGACAATGATATATCATTTTCACTTAATTCATAATAACTTTCATAAAATGTAATAGTTTTACCTTTATTTTCAAAACTTATTTCATTACCTTGTAATATTTTGTTTGAAACTTTTACATTATTCATAGAAACATCTTCATAAGCGTCGACAAATCCATACATAATCTCTTGATATTCATCATTAATAACAAAAGAACTACTTAATGATAATGTAACACAAGACAAGACAAAAATTAATATGACGAAAAAATAATTAAATTCAAAAGTTTCTAAAGAATGCTTCGTAGAAAAGATAACTTTATAGAACTTTTCCAAATATTTAATCATTACAAGAAATCTCATTCGCATTCATAAAATCTTTGATCAAATTTATATTCACAATTCCTTCATTTATAAAATAAACTTGAACAGGATCAACTTCTAATAATTTTTCGAAGTTCACAATAGTATAATCGAAATCATTACTTATCAACACTGTCATTTCATCATCATTAGAAGAAACTACATAGTCAACTCCATCAATTTCTTTTGTTATACTTTCCATTGTATTAAATAAATAAATGTAACTTTCGTACACCTCAAAGTCATTAAAAATAAATTTTTCTTCAACTTTGCGACTTTTCGTTTCTAAGCCTACGTATTCATAAACAGTTTGCGCACTATAGTCGATTCCACCATCTGTATTACTTACATCACATGCTAGTTTATCAACTTTATTAGAACTGCAGCCACACAATAATAAAATGAGTACTAGCATTATTATATTTTTCATATTTTCTCCTTTATTATAAAGTTATAGCAACCAATTAAGGTTGCTATATTTATTATTTCATGTAGTAAGGTTTTACGTAAGCAGGAATACCGTTTTCATAAATAATTACAGGTTGACCTTCAATTAGAGGTCTTAAGTAATCATAAGCTTCTTGAGTAATTCCAGTATAGTTTTCAAGCATCCACTCTTTAGGGAAACCCTTAACAAAGTTAGCTACTTTATTTGCTTCAATAGCAAAGAATTCAACATCATATTTATCACCTTCGATACGCTTAACACCAACCATTTTACCAGTGAAAGCTTTGTCCATTGATCTCATGTGTGCAGACATACCTAATTTGAATGATTCTTCAACGTCTACTAAACTTTGTTCAGATGCATGACATCTTTGAGCAGTTGATAAGTCTTGTACTTTACAACGTTCAGAAACACCAGCTTCTAAAATAAGATTTTTTAAAGCATTACCAGCTCCACCTAAAATTGCATGACCAAAACCATCATTTTTAGCTTCACCAGCTGCGATGTATGTACCATCAGCATATTTAACACCTTCAGATACAACAACATAACATTTGTTATTTCTGTCAATACATTTTTTCACTTCAGCTAAGAAGATTTCTTTATCAAAAACAACTTCAGGTAAAATTACTAAATCAACAATTCCACTTAAACAACTTGAAGCAGCAAGCCATCCAGCATCTCTTCCCATTGTTTCTAAAACAAATACTTCTTGACGAGTATATACATTAACATCTAACCAAGTTTGCATTGCAGTTGTTGCAATAAATTTTGCAGCACTTGCAAATCCTGGGCAATGATCAGTATGCATTAAGTCATTATCAACAGTTTTTGGACAACCAACAAAACGTCTACCTTGAATATTATTAGCTTTTGCGTATTCGCTTAAAGCTGCAACTGTATCCATTGAATCATTTCCACCTGTATAGAATAATGTTTCAATATCAAATTTTTCCATAACTTCGATAAGTTTTTCAAAATCTGCTACATTTTCTCTTTTTAATTTGTAACGACATGATCCTAAAGCACTTGATGGAGTTTGACGTAAAATACGATTTTCCATTTCACTCATATGAGTAAGATCAACAAGATTACCTTGAAGTATTCCTTCGATACCATTTAAACCACCATAAACTGTTCCATAAACTGGATTAAGTTGGTTTGCTTTTACAACACCTGCAACAGTAGCATTAATAACTGATGAAGGTCCACCTGATTGAGCAACTAAACAATTTGACATTTTACAATTCCTCCTAATTAATTTGTTTCCTATATAATTATACATTATTTTTATTTACATTAAAAGTATTACATACTAGTTTCTAGCATTTCTTCCCATTTATTCATCAATTTATTAACTTCATTTACTGCATCATCAATTTGACTATCCAATAAAGTCATTTTATCACTATCTTGATAATATTCTGGTTCAAATCTTAGTTCTCGCAAATCTTCTAAAACAACTTCTTTTTGCTCAATTTGTTTTTCTATTTTTTTAATATCGCTAGGTGATGCTTTTTTTACTTGTTTAACAACTTGATTAGATTTTTCAACTTTTTTATTTTCAACTATAAAATTAGCTTCATTATTAAATTGTTCATAACCATAAGGATAATTAATCGCTTTTCCATCTTCAATCTTCAATATTTGATTACATATTTTTTTGATGAAATATCGATCATGCGACACGAATAAAATAGTACCATCAAATCCTAGTAGTGCATCTTCCAAAGCTTCCTTACCTAATATATCTAAGTGATTGGTTGGTTCATCTAAAACTAAGAAATTAGCTTTTTTCAATACTAATTTCGCAAAATATAAACGAACTTTTTCACCTTGAGATAAGACCGATACATCTTTAAAAACATCATCAGAAGAAAATAAAAACGATCCTAAAAGTGTTCTTACTTCACTCATTTTCATATCAGGATAATCATCCCAAATTTCCTCTAATACAGATTTAGCTTGATCAAATTGAATCAGTAACTGATCAAAATAAGCTATTTCAATTTGATGTCCTAATAAATAATCACCTGATAAAGGTTTTATTTGATCCATAATTGTTTTTAAAAAAGTTGATTTACCATGTCCATTTTTTCCTACAACTGCAATTCTTTGACCTTGCAATATTTCAAGATTAATTGTAGCTAATGGTTTATCATATCCAATAACTAATTCATCAATTTTTAAAACTTGTTTACCACCTTTTCTTGCGCATTCAAAATTAACTTTAAAATTTTTATTATCACTTTCACTTACTTCCACTTTTTCCATGCGATCTAAATATTTAATCTTACTTTGTGCAAATGCAGCTTTTGTGCCTTTATATCTAAATTTTTCAATAAGCATATTTAATCGATCAATTTCTTTTACTTGACGTGTATATGCCTTTTGTAAAATTTCTTGATTACTAGTTTTTTGTTTTACAAAACTTGTATAATTACCTGTATATTTTGTCATTACTTCATATTCAAGTTCATAAACATATTCTGCAACATTATCTAAAAAGGCTCTATCATGAGAAACAATAACTACAGCTTTTGGATATCGCTTTACATATCCTTCTAACCACTCAATTGTATCTAAATCTAAGTGGTTTGTAGGTTCATCTAATAAAAGTATATCAGGTTTACTAATCAATAGTTTTACAAATGCAAGGCGTGTTTGTTGCCCCCCTGAAAAAGTTGATATATGACGTAATAAATCCTGTTTAGTAAAATTGAACTTTGTTAGCATTGTATATAAATCACTTAAATAAGTGTATCCGCCATCTTGATCAAACTTATGTTGTAAGTCAGCATATTTTAATAAAAGTTGTTCACTATGATCGTTAATCATGTTATTTTCCAAAATATTAAGTTCATCTTGCATTTTAATAATAGGTTCAAAAACTTGTAAAAGCTCTTGTTCTACCGTTGCATTTGAATCACTAAAAACAATTTGTGATAATGAACCAATACTTATCGAATTCATTTTATGTATAATTCCACTATCAAGTGAAAATTCTTCTAATATTACTTTTAATAATGTTGATTTACCACAACCATTTCTACCAACTATTGCAATTTTTTCTGTGTTTTTAACTTCAAATTGTATATCACTAAAAACAACATCTGCACCATATGAAAATGTGCCTTTATTAATTTGATATAACATTTTTGTCCTCCTATTTTAAATTATAGAAAGATTATTTCCTTTATAATTTAATATCTACTATATGTTTTGGTGCTCTTTTATCAACTGGTGGTAAAGTATTGTAACTCGGTGCTATAGCAACACACAAAAAAGCATGTTCATTATTTGCTATTGGCAACATTGTATCCTCAAACTTTACATACTTGACCGGATATATATCTTCATATTTAAAAACAAATGGTTTTAACGGCGTTTTAAAAGTCCAAGTTAAATCAAAGCCAATATACTTTGATTGACTATTCATTTTCCCATAATTTTCTGCGTTTTTAACAAATAATTTTTTTAGTAAATATGGGTTAATTCCAATATTATCAATTAAAATCATAAATGGCATTAAAAACTGATTAAACAATCTAAATGGTAAATCTACTAATTTGTTAGTAGAACAATAATCATAAACAAAAACATCAACAAAAATACCATCACTATCTTTACATTTATTTTTCAAAAGTGAATTCACTTCTTTTAAATAAGTATTTTTCTTCCTTATTTTCATAGCTGGAATCAAAACATTATATTCTTTATGTGTTTTAAAACATTGAAATAAATAATCCTCAGGTAATTCTGTTTTTAAAATTTCTATAAACTTATCATAATCAGATTTCATCATTGATATATCTAAATCATCATCCCATGGTATAAATCCCTGGTGGAGAACAGCCCCTAAGGCTGAACCACCATTTAAGAAATATGGAATATTATTTTTTTTACATATATTATCTATTATTTTAACCATTTCTAATAAAACTTTATGAACATCACTTACAAGTATTTCATTGCCGCTATCATCTACTTTAAGTACATATTTTTCCATATTAAAAAGTTAAGTTTCTTGGAGTCCTAGCGAATGGGACAACATCACGAATATTTTGCATTCCAGTAATATACATAATAAATCTTTCGAATCCTAAACCAAACCCTGCATGCTTACATCCACCATATTTTCTCAAATCTAAATACCAACCTAAAGACTCTTCACTAATACCAAGTTCTTCCATTCTTGCTTTTAAAACATCAAGTCTTTCTTCCCTTTGTGATCCACCAACTAGTTCACCAATTTGTGGAACTAAAAGATCGCATGCTGCTACTGTTTTATTATCATCGTTTAAACGCATATAAAATGATTTGATATCTTTAGGATAGTCAGTTAAAAATACTGGACCTTTTACTACTTGTTCGCAAATGTATCTTTCGTGTTCTGTATTTAAATCCATTCCCCATTCAACTTTATTTTCAAATTTAACTTTCGCATTTGATAAGTGCTCTACAGCCTGTGTATATGTCATTCTTACAAATGGAGTATTTTTCACAAGATTAAGTCTATCAATTAATGTTTTATCAATAAATCCATTAAAGAATTTCAATTCTTCACTTGCATTATCCATTACATATTGAATACATGATTTAACCATATCTTCAATTAGATCCATGTCGTCTTGAAGATCTGCAAATGCGATTTCTGGCTCAACCATCCAAAATTCAGAAGCATGAGTTGTGGTATTTGAATTTTCAGCTCTAAATGTAGGACCAAAAGTATAAACATCACGGAATGCTAAAGCAAATGCTTCAGCCTGCAACTGACCTGAAACTGTTAAACTTGCTTTTTTACCGAAAAAGTCTTCTTCATAATTTTCATCCGCTCTTGTCGTAACCGTGAATACTTCACCAGCTCCCTCAGCATCATTACTTGTTATAATAGGAGCATGAACATAGACAAATCCCTGATTTTGAAAAAATTCATGAATTGCCATTGATAAAATACTTCTAACTCTAAATACTGCACTGAAAGTATTAGTTCTTGCTCTTAAGTGTCCTATCTCGCGTAAATATTCAAAAGAGTGTCTTTTCTTTTGTAAGGGATAATCACTAACGCATTCACCTTCTAATACAAATTCTGTAAGTTCTAACTCAAATGGTTGCTTAGCTTCAGGTGTGTACTTAAATTTACCAGTAACACTACAAGCTGTTCCTGTTAAGTATTTTGCAACTTTATCATAATTTGAAAGTTCACTTGTATACACTAACTGACAGTTTTTAAAATAAGTCCCATCATTTAATTCGATAAAACCAATAGAACCATTATCTCTATTAGTTCTAATCCACCCTTGTAATTGTACATATTCAATTGAATCAATTTCCATTTGAGAATTTGATTGAAATAATTCATATAATTCTCTAATTGTCATAAATGTTAACATAATTTTCTCCTTTAATATAAAAAAGTTCCTATCACTAGGAACGATTAATCGTGGTACCATCCAAATTCATGTAGTAAATAATATACTACACCTTTATTAAGTTAACGCCTTATTACGGGATTGCCTACTTAATTCATCAACCCAGTTCAAAAAGTGTTCCAATTATAAAGTTAATAGTTTTGCTCACACCATTCAAAACTCGCTATGTATTTTCTTTATACTGTTCTTTTATCATTACTTTTAATTTATTTTTGTACTATTGAATTTGTTTCAAAAACTAATTCTTGTATTGTTGAAACAACATCAACAGGCTTTACTATAACACTTTTAGAAACTTGAAAATGTTCATGTGTGAAATCTACAATTCCACTAATTCCATTTGCTTCTAGTAAGTTTGCTGTTTCTTGAATTCTTGTTGAAACACAAAGGATTGCAATTCTACAACCTTCAGGAATTCTGTTCGCTAATTCGTCAATATGATAAACAGGTATTGATAAATTTTGTGCGTTTTCTGGAAATAAATCAAATGCACATACGATTTCACCAACAACATGACTCCATTTGTTGTAATTCATTAAAGCTTTACCTAAATTACCGGCTCCTACTAAAATGATTTTTTCATCAAATCCCATTCCTAATTCAGAACTGAAGATTTCGATTAAACTTTTAACATCATATCCATACCCTTGTTTACCAAGAGTTCCTAAAAATGAAAAGTCGCGTCTAATTGTAGTTGGCTCTATGTAAACATGATCAGCCAATTCGCGTGACATAATTTTTGTAACGCCACTGTTATCTAGTTTTCTTAATGCTTTTAAGTATACTGGGTACCTTTGTAAGGTAGCTTTTGGAACATCTATTTTTTTATTCATATTATCACCTATATATGATAATAACACATAAATCGCTATTTGTGAACAACTATATAAATCATTTTTATAAATTTTTTACCAATTTATGCACATTATTAAGTTATTATGTCATTATTATCGTTTTCTATTTTAATTATATTAACTGTTTTCTAAATCCATTGACGGTGTGGCAGAATCTGTAAGATCTCCAAAACGATTATTGATATAAGCGTAATAACCAGCAGCACCGATCATTGCAGCATTATCAGTACAACACCACAATGGTGGTATTGTTATTTTTAAATTAGGATATGATTCCCCAAGTTGTATTATCAATTTTCTTAAACGTGAATTTGCAGCTACACCACCAGCTAAGACTAATTGTAACGGGTTTTTATTTTCTATTGCTATTTTAGTTTTTGCTAAAATTGTTGCTAGTGCTACTTCTTGAAAATCATATGCTAAGTTATTTATGTCAATTGTATTTCCTATTTTTTCTTCACGTGCAACACATTGTAAAACTCCAGATTTTAAACCAGAAAAAGAAAAATTCAATGGATTATCTGTTTTAGGTGTAGGTAAAGTATACTGATGTCTTCCAATTTTTGCTAATTTATCAATTTTTGGTCCACCAGGATATCCAAGTCCTAAAACTCTTGCTACTTTATCATATGCTTCTCCAATTGCGTCGTCTTGAGTGCATCCCAAAATTTCAAAACTATAATTGTCTTTCATGTATACTAATTCTGTATGACCACCAGAAACTACAAGTGATAGTAATGGGAAATTAATATCATCAACAAATCCATTTGCATATATATGACCTATTAAGTGGTGGATAGGCAATAATGGTTTATTATAAAGCCACGCAATTGTCTTTGCTGCCTGTACCCCGACATGTAAAGATCCTATCAAACCTGGTCCTTTTGTATACGCTATTGCATCAATATCATCCATTGACATATTTGATTTTTCAAGAGCTTCACAAATAACAATTGAGATATTTTCGACATGAATTCTAGATGCGACTTCTGGTACAACTCCACCATATTTTTCATGCACATCAATTTGAGTTGATACAACATTAGATATTATTTGATTACCATTTTTTACTATAGCACAGGCTGTTTCATCACAACTAGATTCTATTCCTAATATAATTAAATCTTTCATACTACACCTCCAATTGCCTTCATCATTAAATAGGCATCTTCATTATTATCTTGATAATAATTTTTTCTTATATTTATTATTTCAAAACCATATCCTGTATAAAGTTTTATTGCATTCATATTACTAAATCTTACTTCTAATGATAGTAATTCACACTCTTTTTTTATGGCAATATTTATTAAGTGATTCATCAAAACTTTACCATAACCTTTATTTTGATAATCATTACTTATTGCAATAGTTGTAATTTGTGCCTGTTCAAATAATGTCCAAAGACCATAGTATCCAATGATTTGATCATTAATCTTCATTATGTAGTAGTGAGCAAATTCATTACTTGTAAGTTCATATTCGTAATCACTATATTTCCAAGGGCACGTGAATAGTTTTAGTTCCATTTCAATAATATCATCTAAATCTTTTACTTGCATTTCACTAATTATCATTTAACTAAATACTCCACGCTATCTTTTAAATAAGTTGGTTGTAGGCTATGAATATTATTAACTATTTCCCATTTATTTTTTAGAACTAAAAAAGCCTTGCAAAGATCCATTTCTTTTTCCTCTTTGCCTATAATTCCACATTCGCCAACATAATTACTATGAGCTAATAATTCATTTTTTACTATATCAATACTATCAACGCCTTGTTTAATTAAAATTCCTTTGTCTACTAATCCATAATAAATTCTATTGCTTCGTGCATCTAATACACAAACACAATCACTAAGCATTGCACTGTATAATTGAAATGTACTAATTGTATAACAATCAATTTTTCGCATACTACAAATAACTTTTGCAACACTCATTGCAATTCTGACACCAGTATAAGATCCTGGTCCTTTAGTTATGCATATTTGATTTATATCAAAGGGCGCAACACTAACTGACTTACATAGTTCATCAATTTTTACATTAATGAATTCTGATTGTTTTTTAAAACAAATTTCTTGAAAAGATGCAATTATTTCATCATCTTTAATAAGCGCTAAAACTAAATATTTATGACTTGTTTCCATACATAATGTTAACATAATATTTTCTCCAATAATTCTTCGTATTTTAATCCGATTGCTATAAATTCAATATTTCTAGAGTCATTATCATTAATAACTATATTAATATTCAGTCTTTCATTTGGTATTATATCACCCATAAATTGTGGCCACTCAATTACCGCTACTCCATCACCATCAATCATTTCTTCGAAACCTAAATCCTCATTAGAACCTTCTAAACGATAAGCATCAAAGTGATATAAAGAAAGACGTCCTTTATATATTTTGCAAATAGTAAATGTTGGACTATTTACAGTTTTTTCTATATTAAGGCCCTTAGCTATGCTTTTAGTAAGAGTAGTTTTACCAGCGCCTAAATCACCTGATAATGTAATTATTGAATTTTCTATTGCGTATTTACCTATTTTAATTCCTAATTTTTTTGTTTCACTTAGGGTATTAATTGTTATTTGTTTTTTCATATATACTCCTTTTTATTGACTAAATAATTATAACATAATTATTCAAAAAATTAAAAAAAGACATCAAATAAGATGTCTTTTTTAATAAACCTGGCAACGTGCTATC
>CAMQTJ010000023.1 GCA_947037125.1 uncultured Holdemania sp. | reverse complement strand
ATTAAATTTTCTTAATGATTTTTCAATTATAATCGCTCCAATATTTTATAAGTTATTATTTATGTCAATTACTGCATCACTTATTGGCGTGATTATAATTGTTATTCGTAAATGTGTTGATAGTAAAATATCACCTAAGTGGAAATATACATTATGGTTTTTAGTGTTAATAAGTTTAATGGTATCATATCGACCAATAAGTAATTTTTCACTGACAAATGAAATATCACAAATAAAAAACATTTCATTTAGACTACAATATCAAGAAATAAATAAATATAATAATAATCAAAATTATACATTACAACCAAAGGCGGAACATAATCAAATCATGTATCAAACAATAATATTTGATATAGCACTACCATTAATTTGGTTTACTATAAGTGTTATATCAATAGCATATTTATTAGTTAGTAAATTACACATTGAATATAAAATTAAATTAAATAAAGTAGAAACATGTGATAACACAATTATTATCTTTGATGAGTGTAAAAAAATATTAGGAATCGAAAAAAATATAGAATTAATTACACAAAGCTATCTTAGTTCACCAGCAATTATTGGGATATTTAAGCCAAAAATTATATTACCTGATTATTATATAAGTGATCAAAGTTTAAAGTTTGTTTTATTACATGAACTTTGTCATTATAAAAGAAAAGATATGGTTATTAATTATATAATGCTATTTCTGAGTGCAATTTATTGGTTTAATCCTTTGGTATTTATCTTATTTAAATTAATCCGAGAAGATATGGAAATATTAAATGATAATTATGTATTGAAGTATATTGATAACAAAAAAGGTTATACATTATCACTTGTGGAAATACTTGCAAGTACACACAATATTTCATTTGCTCCTAAAATTTTGTGTATGGTTGATAGTAAAAAAAATACTGAAAGGAGAATAAAAATGATTAATTTAAAAGATTATTTTAATCATAATAAAATTGTAATAGCAATTATAAGTATCACAATTATTATTACAACATCAATGTTGTTTTTAACTAAAGCTAATGAATATAAGACACCACCACCCATATATGTGCATACAATTGATGGTGATGTTTATGAATTAGAAATGGGTGGTTATTCTTGGGATTATAATGGTGATATAATAATAACTGACTCAATTGATTATACTCAAATAAGTTATGATGAACAAAGTACGGATATGTTGTTTAATAATTTAGAAACTAATAAAAATTATTTCTTTTCAACATCAAAAGATGTGAATGATCAAAAAAATCCAGAGTTTGAAATTATTGAAATGTATGAATATGTTGATGGTCAAGAAACAAAACTTAATGCTTTTGATACTGATTATGTGGAAGTTAATATAAAAGAAAATAAAGAAATTTATTATAAATTTAGTATAAAATACGAACAAGGTGTAGTTGATTATTCACTGTTTACAGATCGATATCAAGATGAAGACTATGTTAGTAAATATAGTAATGATCAAGGAATATTTTTAGATAATTATATGAGTGACTTAGAAATTGATGAATTATTTAAAAATGTACAATATAGGTCAAATTATGAAAAAGATGGAAAAAAGCTAGAGGAATATGTGGAAAATGATTTAGAGTTTTTAGCGTTTAGTTTGTTTTGTGATGAAATGAATGATGATTATGATGAAAGAGAAAGTGATAATGAATTAGAATTACTAGATCAGATTATTTCTAATGGTGATCAAATATTTGATTCAGAAATAGAAACATTTGATTTTATATTAAATGATATAACTATTATGAACATTGATGATTTTAAAGAAGAAGATGAAATAACCATGTTGACTTTAGATGCATTAGTAAAACGTGATAGTATAACAAATGCTGCAATTGTAAGAATTGATTATGAATTAGAGAATAATATTGAAGTAAAAAAACAAAAATATTACTTAGTTTATAATACTAAAAGTAATAATTATCACGATAATGAATATTCGATTTATTCACTTTTTGATTTTAAATAAACTAATTTCATTTTAAAATAAATGAATTACTCTTAATGAAACTATTTATAATAATTTGTATAAAAATTAATAAATAGATCATACTTCATTAGGAGGTAACAAAATATGAAAAAAAGTTTTTACGGACTAATTATAATTTGGTTATGTTTATTTAATGTTACGGCTTTTAGTAACACAAATAATATAGCTTATGAAATAACATTTGATTCAAATAAAGATAATGAAATAATCTATCGTGATCATATCTTTGAAGTATATGAAAGAGTCACATATGGTATTGATGATGATAAAGTGGGAACAGTTATTAATAAAAACTTAGATATGTTTAAGTTAGATAGTGAAGATCAAATATCATATATTAACTCAACAATAATAATTATTGAAAATAATGGATTAGGTAGTAACATAAGTGGTAATTTTAATTATGTTAAGTGTAAAAGTGAAGTGGTAGTTAAATCATGGGTTAAAGAAAAATTTGATGAAATAATTGATTAATATAATTATCTATTTGTGGTCATATGGAAATAATTGATAAAAAAAGTGCTAAACCAATATAGGTTAGCACTTTTTTTGTGAATAATTTGAAATTAGAACTCACTTATAATTAAAATCTTACTTCTCCATCATGATAAATTAAACTAGCTGATGTAACACCATTTGTTTTTACACAAGCGTTAATCAATTTTTTGCAATCTTTTGTGTGTAATTCAAGTAATAATTCTTGTTGTTCATTAAACATGCTTCTAGTTCTTACGTTAATATGTTTACTTAAAGGTTTAATGTTTACTAATAAGTTATCTTCATCAAAACTTGCATCACCATTTATTGATAAAATATATGATGCTTTAGCGACTGGAAGAAAATCTAAGCCTAAAATTACAAATGTCATAATAAGTGAAGTTGCTAATGCAATATTAAATAATCCTGTACCACATATAATACCAGTGCTTATTGCCCAAAATAGAAATAGTAAATCTAGTGGTGATTTAACGGCACTACGGAAACGAACAATAGATAGTGCTCCTACCATTCCTAATGATACAACAAGACTTCCTTGCATTGCTAATATGATCCCTGTAGTGATAACTGCCATACCAACTAATGTTTTGGAAAAATCTGATGAATAAAAATGTGATTTTGATGAAATTCTGTATACAATGAAAATATACATAGAAAATAAGAATGAAATACCTAAAAATAATAATACTATTTTTAATGTAAATTGTGTTTCTGTAAGTGCAGTTGATGTTAAACCATTTAAAATGTCTTTGAAATTCATGAGTTTTCTCCTTAAATTGTTTTGAAAAAAGTGTTTTTTAACATTAAACGTGATAAATAATACTTAGAAAATGCCGTTTGATCCATATTTTTTAAATTTAGTGCGTTGTAAATATGTGTTGGTAAGAATCCATCATACTTTACTTCTAATACAAAGGATCCTGAAGGTAATAAAGGGATACGATTGTTGGAATTAGTGAAAAAATCCTTGGTACACGATGAAGCGGTAATGTTTTTATCTAATGTTATCCGAACGTTTCCTTCTTTATAAACATAAGGTTCTCTAACATATTCTACAGTGACAACAGGTTTTAATAAATCTATTTTCATTTTTAAGTAAGTTTTACTATATGCAGGGCTCATGTCAGAAATATTAGGGAGATTGTGATTTAAAATTGCTTGCTTTGCTTGAATTAAACTAAGAGGGCAAGAAATTTTATTTGTATAGGTATTTAGTTTGCTTTTAACTTCTAATTTTATAGTTGATAAATCGTTGTTATAAGTTCTTATTCTATATTTACTTCTAGCATTTATCCCACTTTGATTATCATAAAAGCCACTGTTTTGATAATCATCAAAATAAACACTTTTTACTGTATATTCTTTCGCAATATTTACATTAGGGTCTGATTTCATTAATATTTTTAAGCGACTTTGTATAATAGCTAATTCTTTCGCATTACAAATATACTTTTTTTCAACTCTATATTTCATAATAGTCCCTCCTTGCTTATTTTTTATAAGTATAATCTAGATTTTCTATAAATTCATCTGTAGCGATAAGTTGATTTTTCATAAAGTTTACTAATCGATCATATTCTGCTTGTAAATCTATATCTAAATCCCATCTAACGAATTCTCTTTGATATGCCCCAGAATTATAAAGTGTGTAGTAATGTTCATTGATAGTATTAATGATGTTTTCTTCAGATAATGCTGTTTGTCTTAATTCGTTATATCTATTAGTATAAAGTTGCTTAAATTCTGAATAATCTTTTGATTGAAATAATTTATCCGTGGTACTGTTTATAGAAAGATATGGAGATGTCATGGGCGTAGTTAGTAAAGAAGTAGACTCACTATATGTATCACCAAGAGAATAGTTAAAATCATATAGCTCTTTAAAAAAAATATAAGAGCCATCATCTTGCTGTTTTGCTGCGAAGTATGTATTTTTAGGATCATTATCAGCTAAGGCTAAAACTAATATAGCAATTGAATTGTCGATAATGTTTTCGATATTCTCAACTTTTGAAATACTTTCTAGTGTGATTTCTTTTTGTGCCATATTACCGTATGTAACTACGGATGCATATTCAATAAATGGATTAAAGCGATGTTCAAATTTATACTCTGGGTAGAATTTTGAGAAAACGCCTATATACTCAGGTGTTCCTGTATTTTGATGTGATTCAACTTTTTCAAAAGGTGGAAAATACCAACTATCAGTTTTATAAAGGTAATCAGTTTTTTCATTAAGATTAGCTTGTCTTGAGTCCATTGGTTCAGTTAATTGATATATTCCATAATATTCGTTGTTAATAAAAAGTTCGCAAAACGCAAACTCTTGAGGATTTGCGTGTTTTGTTTGAGCTGTATCAATAATGTCCATAAATAGATCTAAGGTTACGGCTTCACGAATACGGGTCTTATCACCGGCGACTGCTTGTAAATACCAATCATCATCATTTCTAAGGCCAAACAACGAAGTTGCTTGACGTTCATAGTTATCTGTAAGTAACTGAAACTTATAGGGATGTTTCCATAATCTTAATGAAGTTTCACCCTTAGCACGATATAACATGTTGTAGGTATCTACAGTGTAACGATTGTTTTTGGAATTAATGGGGTCAATAATAGTAATTAAACCATCAATATAAGGTATATCTTCATATTTTGCAGTTGGAACAAAATCAGCTTTTATATGAATGAATGGAAGAGTAGATATTTTGATATCTACTATCTCAAATTGATTATCATGTATAATACCTAATGAAAATTCACCATCATTTTCAATAACTTTGGAATAGTCATCATATGTGTTATCGTTGTTATCATCCTTTAACCAGTATAATTGAGTGCTATTATCGGTTGAAAATATACCTCTGAATGCTTCGCTTACAGTTATAAAGTAATCACCTGAAATACTATCAAATACAAGTGGAGCCTGTTCAAAGAAAACTTTATCAGATAATACATCATTAGTAGAATTTGAAGATTTAATTTTTTCTTCAAATTGACGTATGGTGATAATTTCAGCACCTAAAAACATTGGCTTTTCGAAAATAAACATTGAGAAAACAATTATTGTAAAAAAAGTAGATAAACCCAATATAATTTTTTTCATAATTATTTTCTCCATTTTTGTAGTTTTAATATTACTATAATACTCTAAGTGCTATAAAAAGTAAAGTGTATTATCAAGAATACAAATGCTGAAAATACCTTTATTATTTGTGAATTTTATGTTGTTATTGTACGGAAAACACTATATATTATGAATGTTGTATGTGAAATTACTAATAAATAGAAAAAACTAAATAATTAAAAACAATAATGAAAAAAGCTAGCAAAAATGGTAAAATGAATAAGGTGATAAAAATGAGTGAAATATTAGAATTAAATGAATTAGAAAAAGTAGCAAGTTTAATAAAAAGTGGTAAAGTTGTTTGCTTTCCAACTGATACGGTTTATGGTGTTGGAGTTATTTATGATAACCAAGAGGCTATAAAAAATATGAAAATAGCAAAAGGTAGAGATGAAAATAAACCTTTTCCTATGATGGTATGTGATTATGAACAAATCAGTGAAGTTGCAATAGTTGACGAAAATATCAAGAAAATTGTGCATAAGTTTACACCAGGTGCATTAACTTTAGTAATGCGTAAAAATGATAGTGTAAAGCAATATGTTACTAATGGTAAAGATACAATTGCAATAAGAATACCTGATAATAAATTTATATTAGATTTATTAAAATTAGTAGGTAAACCAATGCTTGTAACAAGTGCAAATTTAAGTGATTATCCAAGTTGTAATAACATAAATGAAGTTCTTAAACAACTTGATAATCGCGTTGATGCAATTGTGAATGGTGAATGTGGAACAGGTGTTGCAAGTACTATTATTGATGTTACAGATAACAAGATAAAGTTATTAAGAATGGGAACAATTTCATTAGATGAAATTGAGAAGGAGATTAATTTATGAAAATAGCAATAGCATGTGATCATGGTGGTTTTGAATATAAAGAATTATTAGTAAAATACTTAAAAGATAATAAAATAGAATATAAGGACTATGGTTGTTATAGTGTGGAAGCAGTTGATTATCCAGATACTATTTATCCTTGTGCAAAAAGTGTTGGAGATGGCTTATTTGACAAAGGTATTGTAATATGTGGTACAGGAATTGGTGTTAGTATTGTTGCGAATAAAGTTAATGGTGTAAGATGTGCATTAGTAAATGATGATAAAGTTGCAATAACTACAAGAGAACATAATGATAGTAATGTATTAGCAATGGGTGCAAGAGTAATAAGTAGTGAAATGATGTTTAAAATTGTAGATAATTGGTTAAATACTCCGTTTACTAATGAAGATAGACATATTAGAAGAATTAATAAAATTAGTGCATTAGAAATTAAGTAATATTTTTATTTTAAAAAATTAGGAGGAATATATGAGAGATTTAGAAGTATTTAAAGCAATAAAAGATGAGTCAAATAGACAAAAGAATAATATTGAACTGATTGCATCTGAAAATTTTGTTTCTTCAGATATTTTAAGTGCAGTAGGCTCAATTATGACAAATAAGTACGCTGAAGGCTATCCTAGTAAACGATATTATGGAGGATGTTATTGTGTGGATGTTGTTGAAACATTAGCATGTGATCGTCTTAAATTGCTTTTTAATGCAGAACACGCAAACGTACAACCTCATTCTGGATCTCAAGCTAATATGGCTGTATATATGACGATATTAAATCATAATGATAAAGTATTAGGGATGGATTTATCAGCAGGTGGACATTTAACTCATGGTCATCCAATGAATTTTTCAGGATTACAATATGATTTTTATAGTTATGGAGTAAATAAAGAAACAGAAATGATTGATTATAATGAAGTAATGAGTATTGCGAAAGATGTTATGCCTAAATTAATAGTTTGTGGAGCAAGTGCATATTCAAGAGCAATTGATTTTAAGAAATTTAGAGAAATAGCGGATGAAGTTGGAGCCTATTTAATGGTAGATATGGCTCATATTGCAGGACTTGTAGCTGCAGGGTTACATCAAAATCCTTGTGAGTATGCAGATTTTGTAACATCTACTACACATAAAACTTTAAGAGGTCCACGTGGTGGAATAATTCTATGTAAAGAACAATATGCGAAACAACTTGATAAAACAGTATTTCCAGGAATGCAAGGTGGTCCTTTAATGCATATTATAGCAGCTAAGGCAATATGCTTTCATGAAGCTTTAGACCCAGAATTTAAAGAATACATTAATAATGTTGTTGATAATTGTAAAGCACTTGCTTATGAATTAGAAAAGCAAGGCTTAAGAATTATAACAGGTGGTAGTGATAACCATTTAATTTTAGTCGATGTTTTAACAACTTATAATATAACGGGTAAAGTAGCGGAAAAAGTACTAGATGAAGTAAATATAACTTGTAATAAAAATACAATACCTTTTGATACTCAAAAACCATTTGTAACAAGTGGTATACGTTTAGGAACAGCTGCAATGACAACTAAAGGCTATAGTAAAGAAGATTTTATTCAAATAGCAAAATGGATTGCAATTGTACTTAAAAATCATGACAATGAAGAAATAAAGACCCAAGTTAAACTAGAAGTAAAAAAACTTACTGAAAAATATAGTTAATTTTATATCAAATAAAATAGCTATTCACCATGAGATTAAAAGGGTGATAATAAAAAATACTCTTATCCGTAACGAATGAATTAATGATTGTAATTGCATTAGGACATATTGATAAGAAGTATTTGCTATTTTTTTAGGTGTGATTAAACTGATTTTTATACAATAAATTAATAAGTTTTTATCAATAATTAAGATATCTATATTTAAGTTTTTGTAATGATATCAAGTGATGTAATTAAGTACAACTTTTATAGTTTAAAAATGATGAAAATAATAATATTTTTTATTTAGTATAATAAACCAAACAATAAACAATGAATAATAAGTGAGTTGATAAAAATATGTTTTATATTTTCTATGTAGTAAAAGGTAATAGAAATAAAACTTCGCAATTTTTAATTGTAAATGTATTTGAAAGCTTTGTTCCATACTAGGATAAAATACATTCAACTAAATGAAAAAACATTTAAATAAATTCTATTTTTTTTATTTATTTATTTTGAATAAGATCTAGGCTACATGGAATTAAGTAAAAAGGTGAATGATTTATTTGTTAAGGGAAATTACATCATTAAACAATTAAGGAATGATTTAATTGGTAATCCAGCTTTTTATGATTGTGAACAAGTCATCTTAGAAAACTGTTGGATAAAATCATATTTTATGTCATTCAATTGATGTTAAAGTAATATAATAAAATTAATCGGAATAAAAGGGAATATACATTGTTGTTTTATTTTTTAATGAACAAATATTAGTTATATTATCATTGGGAATAGTATCAAAATATAGTATTTCAAGGTATAATATTTGATTAAATCAGGTGTTATACTTTTTTATTTTGTATCACTATAGGATGTAATAATTAATATCAATTCAAAATAAAATTAAATAAAATATTGAAATTTAAAATAAACATAATTTAATTATATAATCATATAATTAAATATATATGTGGAGGTAAAATGATTAATTATTTTAAGTTACAATCATGTGGTAATGATCACTTATTAGTTATTGAAGAAGAAGTATTAAATCTGGATATAAAAATATTAGCACAAAGAATATGCGATAGACACTATGGAATTGGAAGTGATGGATTAATTGTTTATAATAAAAATAAATTTATCTTTTATAATCAAGATGGGTCCGTTGCCAATCTATGTGGTAATGCACTGAGGTGTCATGCTTTATTTTCATATTTAAATAAAGTATTTACTAAATGTTATGATTTAGAAGTTGCGAATGAAAGCATAAAGATAGATTTATATGATCGTGATAAATTATTATTTTTAAATTCTATGCCAAAAATCCAAATTGTTAAGGATATTGATTATTGTGAAAAAATCAAGATAGGTAATATATTTCATATTGTATTATTTGTTTTGGATATAGATAAAATAGATTGTAATAAATTAGGTGAAATATTATGTCATGAACGAGTTAATGTGAATTTTGCACAGGTTATTGATCGTAACACAATTAGAGTTAAAACATATGAAAAAGGTGCAGGTCTTACTTTAGGATGTTGTAGTGGTGCTTTTTGTACTTATCATATGGCAATGCGTTATGGCTATATTGATGATTCCACAACTATTAATATGAGTGGTGGTAGTGTACTAATAAATGAATCAAGAATATTAGGTACTGCAAGTGTAATTAGTAGTGGTGTATATTATATATAAGGGGATATTAAGTTGTTCTAAAAAGCTTACTGCTTTATGGTGATATAATATAATAGAGTAATTTATCGTTGCTTACTGTTTAACTATAAGCTTATAAAAAGCTATAATAATACTATAGGTATATTAACTAAATGAATTATGGTATATAATAATATTAAACAGAGGTAGTATATGACAATTAGACATTTAAAAGTATTTATAACTTTAGTAGAAAATTCTACAATGAGAAAAACTGCACAAATTTTATTTGTATCACAGCCATCAATTTCTCAAACAATACAAGAATTAGAAAAACATTATAATGTTAAACTGTTTGAAAGATCTGCACAAAGATTATATTTAAGTGATCAAGGTAAATTATTTTATGGTTACGCTAAAAATGCAGTAGAGGAATTTGATAAAATTGAAAGTGTAATGAAAAAAGCAAGTGATTATAATCAAGTTAAGATTGGTGCAAGTATGAGTGTTGGTACTTATATATTAAATGATTATATATCATTATTAGAAAATAAATTAATAAATATTAAAACTGATGTCGTTGTAAATAATACGACAACTATCGAACAATTAGTAAAAGAATTCAAGTTGGATATTGGAATAGTAGAAGGTCTTGTAATCAGTGATGAATTAGTTAAAGTCCCTTTATTTAAAGATGAACTTGTAATTATAGCTGGAATAAAACACGAATTTTACAAACATGACTTAGTTGATTTACAAATGTTGCATAATCAAGCATTTATCACAAGAGAAAGTGGTAGTGTTGAAAGAAATCAATTTGAAAATTTATTAAAGGAAAATAATATTAAAATTAATCGTCACTGGGAATGTAGTAATATTGAAACAATCAAAAATGCCGTTATTTGTGGTAGAGGTTTAGCGGTAATATCAAAACTTGCCATAGAAAAAGAAGTATCTTTAGGTTTACTAAAAATACTTCCAATTAAAAATCATAATATGGTAAGAACAATTAATTTAATATATCATAAAGATAAATACTTATCAGATAACTTATTAAATGTAATAAATATAATTGAAACTAAATAATAAAATAAATAATAGTTCCTATAAATCCGGTCCCAAATATAATGGCGATCGGATTTATTTTATATTTTCTTATTGCAAAAAATCCAACACAAAATAAACCAAATTCAATGATTCTAAAATTATCAAAGTTAAGTACTAAACTATCTGAATTAAATAAACCAAGTAATAAAATAGACATACCAGCTGATGCAATTAATGCAACTACAGCCGGTCTTAATGCTGCTAAGACAGTTTTAACACCACCTAAATCACGATATTTATAATAAAACTTTGCTAGTGTTAAACAAATAATAAATGAAGGTATAATACACGCAATAGAACAAACAACTGCACCAAATGGTCCTGCAATTCGTGTTCCAACAAAAGTTGCACTATTAATTGAAATAGGACCAGGTGTCATTTCAGCTATTGTTATTAAATCAGTGAATTCAGCAAGTGTTAAAAGGGCATGGGTATCTACGATTTGATTTTGAATTAAAGGAATTGCAGCATAACCACCACCAACACTAAATAAACCTACTTGTAAAAAGCTAAAGAATAATTTTATTAACATTCCCATAATTATATGTTCCTCGTATTTCTAAAATGAATTATAACTAATTCACTAATTCCAATAGCTAAAGAAAGTAAGATTACTAACATTGCACTAACATTAAAAAAGAATGTAGCGATAAATGCAATAAACATTAACGAAATATAAAATTTACTTTTCCCCTTAAAAACATTAGTAGCTAAGTTAAAGACAACGTCCATTATAACTGCAGCAACACCAACTCTCATTACTTGTAGTGCAATAGCAATTACTTGATTTTCTCTAAATTCTGTATAAAATACTGAAATTATAGATATGATAATCATTGGTGGAATAATAGTTCCAGCAATGGCTACAAGTGATCCTACAACACCGTGCATTCTATAACCTAAGATAACAGATGCATTTACAGGAATTGGACCTGGTGATGATTGTGCAATGGCGGTAATATCAAGCATTTCATCTTCATCTAACCATTTTAATTCTTCAACAAACTTCTTTTTCATTAGTGATACGATAACAAAACCACCACCAAAAGTTGAAGCACTTAAAACGAAAGTTGATTTAAATAGTTGCCATAAAATTTTATCTGATTTTTTTTCGTTCATTTATATATTCCCCTTTTTCTTTATGTATTATAACTAATATAATTTGATAATGATAGTATAATAAAATTATATAGTTAATAAGTAAAAGTTATTAACTTAATTATTTTGATAATCAGACTTAATAAATTTCACTATAAGTTATTATTGAGTTTTATTTAGTGTTCAATACATATAACTAGTATGTTTCATGGTGGTATAAATTATTTTGTTTATAAATATCACAGTTGTTTTATAAGTTAAGTAGTATAGTAAAATATCAATTAATTAAACAAATATATATTCTTATTTACATAAGTTATTAACTACAGATTTCTAACAATGTTGTTTTAAATATTATTGTTATGCGTTTTTTATAATGAAATATTTAGTAAGTATTAAAGTGCATTATAGATTATCAATTAATTTATTAAAAGTAATGAGTTTAATGGATAACAGGTAATAAAAACAGAGTTATTTTAATAAATAAAGGTAAAAAAGCTTTATATTTACCTTATAAATAAACTAATAAAATAAATTATTTAGTTTAAAATATGTTGTTTTGTTAATAATATAAGTGTTATATTAGCTTAAATAGCCTTTTTTAGTCGAAAGTCTAAAAAAATAGTAAGTTTTTATTGCAATTTATAGAAAGTATGCTTATAATTAAGCGTTATGTAAAAAAAGGAGCAAATAAACTATGTCATTTCAAAAAATTATTAATATTGCCGTTATTGCCCATGTAGATGCTGGTAAGTCAACTTTGGTTGATGCTTTACTATCTCAATCTCATGTTTTTAGGGACAACGAAGAAGTTGTAGATTGCGTTATGGATTCAAACGATCTTGAAAGAGAACGTGGGATTACAATCTATTCTAAGAATTGTTCAATCGTATATAAAGATTACAAAATTAACATCGTAGATACTCCAGGTCATGCTGATTTCTCTAGTGAAGTTGAACGTATTATGAAAACTGTAGATACAGTTATTTTACTTGTTGACTCAAGTGAAGGACCTATGCCACAAACTCGTTTTGTATTACAAAAAAGTTTAGAAGCAGGTTTAAAACCAGTTTTATTAATTAATAAAATTGATAAAAAAGATTCACGTGTTGATGAAGTTATCGATCTTGTTTATGATCTATTTTTAGATCTTAACGCAACTGATGAACAACTTGACTTCCCAATCCTTGTAGGAATTGCAAGAGAAGGTATTGTTAAGTACAAAGCTGAAGATGAAAATACGGATATTAATCCATTATTTGAAACTATCGTTAAACACTGTGAAACATTCCCAGATTTAACTCAAGAACCACTTCAATTACAAGTATCTGCATTAGCTTACGATGATTATATCGGAAGACTTGGTATTGGACGTGTTTTCTCAGGTCAAATTAAAGAGGGTGCATCTTATACATTATGTAATAGTGATGGTAAGAGCAAACAATGTAAAGTTAACCAAGTATTCACATATAAAGGGTTAAGCCGTGTTTCTACACCTCTTGCTCAATGTGGAGAAATCGTTATGATCGCAGGAGTTGCTGATATTGAAATCGGTGATACTGTTTGTAACTTAGGTAATCCATTACCAATGCCTGGAATTAAAATCGAAGCACCTACATTATCTATGAACTTTATGGTAAACAACTCACCACTTGCTGGTCGTGTTGGTAAATATGTTACATCAAGAAACATTAAAGACAGACTTAATAAAGAGCTTGAAGTTAATGTTGGTCTAAAAGTTGAAGAAACTGAATCTACAGATACATTCAAAGTATCAGGTAGAGGAGAGCTTCACTTATCAATTCTGATTGAAAATATGCGTCGTGAAGGATTTGAATTAGCTGTATCAAAACCTGTTGTTATTTTCCACAGAGTTGATGGTCAAATTCAAGAGCCAGTTGAGCAAGTTGTATGTTCTGTACCAAATGAATATGCTGGAGCTGTTATTTCTAAACTAAATCTACGTAAGGGTCTTATGGTAGATATGGAAGAAGAAGGAACATATACAAGAATCGAATATGCTGTACCAACACGTGGTCTTTTAGGATACCGTGGAGAATTCATCAATGATACTCGTGGTGAAGGAACTATGGTTAGACGTTTAATTGGTTATGAAGCTTATAAAGGAGATATCGAGCAACGTGCAAATGGTGCTTTAATATCAACTGAAGCTGGTAATGCTATGACTTATGCTTTATGGAACATTCAAGAAAGAGGTCAATTATTTATTGGTGCTCAAACTGATGTTTACGAAGGTATGATTATTGGTGTTAGTGCAAGAAATCTTGATATGGGTGTTAATCCACTTAAAAATAAAAAGCTTACTGCAATAAGATCTACTGGTAATGATGAAGCTATGAAACTTATTCCACCAAGAAAGCTTTCTTTAGAAGAAGCTATCGAATGGATTAATGATGATGAAATCGTTGAATGTACTCCATCTAATATTCGTATTAGAAAAAGATATTTAACTGAAAATGAACGTCGTCAAAAAAGCAGAAACATCGCTGAATAATAAAAATAATTACAAGTCATTAATTTGGCTTGTTTTTTTTATCTGTAATTAAATATTATAAAAAAGTTTGACAAAAATATAATGTGTGCTAAAATATAAATATAAGCGAGTTACTTTAAGTAGGCTAGAGCTCATCAGTTTTTTTCTGATGAGCTTTTATTTGTTTATAATAAGGAGGTTAATATGTTTTTTAAGAAAAAAAATAAAGATCAAATTTGTTCACCATGTAAAGGTACGTATATTACGATGGAAAATATTGACGATCAGGTATTTTCAAAAGGACTTGCAGGGGAATGCTTTGCTATAAAGCCATGTGATAGTGAAATATATTCACCAATAAAAGGTGAAATTTGCATGATATTTCCTAGTAAACACGCTATTGGCATCAAAACTAAAAATGGTAAAGAAGTGATTGTACATGTTGGTCTTGATACTGTAACTTTAAAGGGAAAAGGATTTGATATAAGTTGTGAAGTTGGTCAAAATGTTGAAGTTGGCGATATATTATTAAAAGCAGATTTTGATTTCATACGTAGTAACAATTTAAGTGATAATGTGATTGTAATTGCGACAAATTTTAAATTAGCGACTGTCAAAAAAGAATTGATATTAGTTGAAAAGGGACAACTAATAGCTAACTGTGAATAATTTTGAAATAACAAAGATATTGAATAATAATGTAGTTCAATGTACACATATAAAATCGTTAAAAAAAGTATTAGTTTATGGTAAAGGAATAGGCTTCAATAAACATTTACAAGAAACTATTGATGAAAATATAATTGAAAAAATATATGAAATAAACGATATAAAAATTGCGAATCAATATGAAAATTTATTAATTGATATTGAAGAAGATATATTAGAAGTAACTGAAGAGATTATTAGTAAAATGAGTGAAAAATTATCGAAAGACTACAATGAAAGAGTTCATGTATCACTATTAGACCATATAAGTTTTGCGGTAAAAAGGTACAAACAAAACTTAACAGTAGATAATATATTTAATGACGAAATGAAGTTTATGTACTCAGTTGAATATGAATTTTCTGAGGAAATGGTTAAGATAATTAACGAAAAGTTAAATATCAAACTACCTGAAAGTGAAGCAGGTTTTATCTGTATGCATATTCACTCAGCATTAAATAAAACTGATTTAGGAATTAATAGTACCTACGTATTGATAATAAAAGACTCTATTGAAATTATAAAAAAAGAACTTGATGTTGAATTTATAAGTGAAGATATTTCTTGGCAAAGATTTGCTATTCACGTAAAATTTGCAATTAAAAGATGTTTTGATGGTATTATGATCAAAAATCCGCTAACAAATCACATAAAAAAAAGCTATGTTAAGACATACAATTGTGCTTTGAAAATAGCATTAAATATTGGTGATAACTATGGACTAACACTAAATGATGATGAAATTTGTTATTTGGCAATGCACATACAAAATATAAAAGAGAGGATAAATGAAAATGTTGAACAAAATTAAAAGAGGGTTAGTTGTATCTTGTCAGGCATTAGAGAGTGAACCATTGCATAGTAGTTTCATAATGGGAAAAATGGCACTTGCTGCAAAGCGTGGAGGTGCTGTTGGTATTAGAGCTAATAGTAAAAAAGATATAATAGAAATTAGTAATTGTGTTGATTTGCCAATTATAGGAATAGTTAAAAGAGATTATGAAGATAGTCAAATATATATAACACCTACAATTTTAGAGGTGAATGAACTATTAGAAACAAGATGCGAAATGATAGCACTAGATGCTACACTAAGAAAAAGACCAAATAGTGAAAGCTTAGAAGATTTAGTTATGCATATCCACAAAAATGAACGACTAGCAATGGCTGATTGTTCGACTTATGAAGAAGCATTAAATGCGCAAGAAATTGGATTTGATTGTGTTTCAACAACACTTTGTGGATATACGGATTATTCGACAAAAGTAGAAGGTCCAAATTTTAATTTATTAGAAAAATTACTTAGTAATTTAACTATACCAGTAATTGCAGAGGGGAAAATAAATAGTCCTGATGATTTAAAAAAAATCATGGAACTAAATGTACATTGTGCTGTCGTAGGAGGGGCAATCACAAGACCTATGGAAATTACAAAAAGATTTGTAGAAATACTTGAAAAATAAGGAGGACAAGTATGTTTAAACAATTACAAAAAATAGGAAAAGCATTTATGCTTCCGATTGCAATTTTACCGGGTGCAGGTTTACTTTTAGGGATTGGTGGAGCACTATCTAATCCAACCACAGTATTAGCATATCCATTTTTAGACAATCAATTTTTACAAGCAATATTTAAGATTATGAGTTCAGCAGGGGATGTTGTATTTGCAAATTTAGCATTATTATTATGTGTTGGTCTTTGTATAGGACTTGCGAAAAAAGACAAAGGAACAGCAGCGTTAGCTGGAGTAGTTGGGTTCTTAGTTATGACGGCATCAATTAAAGCAATGCTATCAGTATTTAATCCTACAGGTAGTGCAATTGATACTGGAGTAATTGGTGCAATTGTTATTGGTATGCTTACTGTTAAAATTCATAATAAGTATCAAAATATTGAATTGCCACAAGTATTAGGCTTTTTTGGAGGTTCAAGATTTGTACCTATCGCAACATCGTTTTGTGCAATATTTGTTGGAGCAGCGTTCTTCTTAATTTGGCCACCATTTCAACAAATCTTGATTAATAGTGGTGATCTTATAGCAGCATCAGGTCCTATTGGTACATTCTTCTATGGTTTCTTAATGAGACTTTGTGGAGCAGTTGGATTGCATCATATGATTTATCCAATGTTTTGGTTTACTGAATTAGGTGGAGTTGCAACAGTTGCAGGTGAAACAGTTGTAGGAGCACAAAAAATATTCTTTGCTCAATTAGCTGATCCAAATCATGTTGGTTTATTCACTGAAAGCACTAAATTTTTTGCTGGTAGATTTTCTACTATGATGTTTGGATTACCAGCTGCATGTCTTGCAATGTATCATTGTGTAGACCCAAGTAAAAGAAAAAAATATTTTGGTCTATTTTTAGGAGTTGCACTAACATCATTTATTACAGGAATTACTGAACCAATAGAATTTATGTTCCTATTTGTTTCACCATTACTATATGTTTTACATGCATTTTTAGATGGTGTTTCATTTCTAGTTGCGGATTTATTGAACATTTCAATTGGTAATACATTTAGTGGTGGTATCATCGACTTTACTTTATTTGGTGTTTTACAAGGTAATGATAAAACTAATTGGTTACTTCAATTACCAGTTGGAGCATTATGGGCTGCTATGTATTATGTAATCTTTAAGTTTGCAATATTAAAATTCAATATACCTACACCAGGTAGAAATAATGAAGATGAAGAAGAAATTAAAGTTGAAACAAAATCATCATTAAAAGATAATGCAATTTTAATTATTGAAGCATTAGGTGGAAAAGATAACATAGAAGATATTGATGCTTGTATTACACGATTAAGAGTTTCTGTTAAGAATAAAGATATCATTGATAGAGCACAATTAAAGAAAATTGGTGCTACTGAAGTTATAGAAGTTGGTGGTGGTATTCAAGCAATATATGGAGCTAAAGCTATATTATATAAAAATCATATTGAAGATATTTTAGGTCTAGAATAATAATAAGTAATCTATAAATAAAATAATAAGCAAGAAATAACGCTATAAATAGTGTTGTTTCTTGCTTTATTTTTTATATAAAAAGAAAAAAATCAGATTATTAATCCGATTTTTTATTAATAAAACTAATTCTTTAAACTTTGTAATGGTGCAGGTATGTTACCACCACGATTAATTAAAGTAGCACACGAAGTATTATTAACTTTCATGATTGGCGAAATACCAAGTAATCCACCAAAATCTAAATCTTCATCATCATTTTTTCCAAATGCTGGAATTATACGAACTGCTGTTGTTTTAGAGTTAACCATTCCAATAGCCGCTTCATCTGCAATGATTCCAGAAATTGTTGTAGCTGTTGTATCTTTTGAAACTACGATCATATCAAGGCCTACAGAACAAACAGCTGTCATTGCTTCTAATTTTTCTAAAGTTAAACAACCAGATCTTGCAGCAGAAATCATACCTGCATCCTCAGAAACTGGAATAAAGGCACCAGAAAGTCCGCCTACTGAACTAGAAGCTGTAACGCCACCCTTTTTAACTGCATCATTTAATAGTGCAAGACATGCAGTTGTACCAGGTCCACCACATTCATCTAATCCCATTGCTTCTAATATGTATGCAACACTATCACCAATTGCAGGTGTTGGTGCTAAAGATAAATCCACAATACCAAATGGTACATTTAATCTTTTTGATGCTTCTTGTCCAACTAATTGTCCCATTCTAGTAATTTTAAAAGACATCTTTTTAATAATATCGGCAATTTCATTGATTGGTAAGTTTTTGTCAGCACTTCTAACAGCACTACAAACAACACCTGGTCCTGAAACTCCTACATGAATTACAGTATCAGCTTCACCAACACCATGAAATGCACCTGCCATAAAAGGATTATCCTCAACAGCATTACAAAATACTACAAGTTTGGCAGCACCAAGACAATTATTATCTTTGGTAATTTTTGCAGCTTCAACAATTACTTCACCCATAAGTTTTACAGCATTCATATTAATACCAGCACGTGTTGAACCAATATTAACACTAGAACATACATTTGATGTTTCTTTTAATGCTCTTGGAATTGATTTAATAAATTCTTCATCAGATCCACTATAGCCTTTTTGAACAAGGGCACTATATCCACCAATAAAATCAATACCTAAAGTATCAGCACATCTTTGTAATGCATGAGCATATTTTACAGGATCACCCTTACTTACAGAATGTAATATCGAAATAGGTGTAACTGAAATTCTTTTATTGATAATAGGAATACCATATTCTTTAGAAATATCAACGCCTACTTTAACTAAATCTTTTGCCTTTGTTGTAACTTTTTGATATATTTTTTCACATGACTTATCAATATCACTATCTGCACAATCTAATAAAGATATACCCATTGTAATAGTTCTAATATCTAAGTTTTCAGCTTCAATCATATTGATTGTTTCTAATATTTTATTGTTATTTATCATAAATCACCTAAATTAAATGCATTGCATTAAAAATGTCTTCGTGCATTACATGGATACTTAAATTATATTCTTTACCATAGTTTTGCATATGTTCAGAAAATGCCACAAAATCTTCTTGTGAAGTTGTCCATTTAACGATCATAATCATTGTAAACATATCTTGAAGAATTGTTTGTGATACATCTTCAATATTCACATCAAATTCCAAACATTTATTTGCTACTTTCGCAAGTATTCCTACCTGATCTTTTCCTACTACCGATATTACAGCTCTCATATAATTATCCTCCATACGTTATCATTGTACTTTATTTTTACGAATTATTCATCAAATATTGCTTAATTTATAAAAATAAATTAAAATTAGACTATACGAGTATGGTGGAATTGGTAGACACGCTAGCTTGAGGGGCTAGTGAAAGAAATTTTGTGCAAGTTCAAATCTTGTTACTCGTACCATAAGTAAATTAAAAGTCCTTTATTAAGGGCTTTTTTATAACTTTTTTAACACGCAATCAAAATTTAGCTTTTAATTTTTTCTAATGCATCTTTTATGTATTTATCATTAGAACGGGATATGAAACGGTCTTATTAATATTATTATGGCAATTAATTCCATCACATTTCAATGGTCAAGATTAATAGTTATTAGATCAGTTGAAAATTGATGTTGAAATGTACATTTATTCACTTGATTAACAAATTTAATATATACCAAAAATTTCATATAATATTAAAAAAATTGTCTGATAAAACGGTAGTGGTTGAGGTAATTAATAAAAAAAGCACTTTACTGTACTTTTTTAACTCTCTATTTTTGTTTTGATTTTACAGAATTTAGATAATCACTTGGAAAACCGTAACTTTTCAAGATTAAATAATTTTTATGATAACTATTTTATTACTAAGTGATCTTAGTCTTTTCAATATGATATTATTAAATTGACCTTGCTGACTTTTGGTTAAAAAGCAATTCATAATAATCATTATATTGTAAACATCTTTTCTTGAATCATTACTATTTATATTATAAATACTAAGAATTTGTTTAATATAAGGTGTATTGATGCTTGGTTCGTAATTTAATAAATTATTATCATGAGCTACAACATTTCTAGTTTCTCGTAAAATATCTAAAAAGCTGATTATTTTATTAGTAAATATTGTAACATTGTTATTTGGAGCATCAATAGTTTTGCTGCATAGTAAACTTAAATCTTTCGCAACTAGGTTCTGATCTTTTCCTTGCATAATTTTATATATATATGTAATTTGAAAAAAGCCTAATATTTTACGAAAACCAAAAGAGGAATATTATTATATTTTGATTTATAATGCAAAATTGGTTTAGACTTACGTAAACTATCACTGATATTTTTTTTATTTTTTTATTATTCGAATATGATATTGTCTTAGTGTAATAAAATTGATTTTGTCTTAAGCTTATGTTAAACTTACCTAAAATACACTTTTAGATAAACAATGAGTTAGATATTATATGTAAAAAATACTACAATTAATTATTATCTACATAATTGTATTTGTATTTGAATTACTATAAATGTAGAAGCATTAATAAGCCATCTATTAAATAGAGGTTTAAATCAATCATATTGTTTAGCTATATTTTAGTAGTGTATATACAAAATATTTTTAAATTGTTATATTACAATTTAATTAGTCATGGAAAACTGATAGGTTTTGTTCTTAATGTGATTTATCCTAAACTAACTTTTTTGGGGATGTGTTATATAGGTTTTAGGTAGTACACAATAAGTTTGAAGAATATTAAAAGCTATGAAATGTATGATGTTGATCAATATTTTTTTGTGTAATAATTTAATGAACTATTGTTACTCGTACCAAATAGTTTAATATTGTTGAAGAATCATAATTGATTTAAATACTATTTTTAAAATAAAATAAAATATCTTTTATTTTTGAAAGGATTTGCATTTATCAATCGTATTATATGTGAAAGGGTAAAACCCTTAATAGAATAATATTTAATAGGAGAATTTTATGAAAAAAATTATAGTAGTATCACTTGTATCAGCATTTATTTTTACAGCAGGAATAACATCAGTTTATGCAATAGGAACAGGACATAGTAATAATCATTATAACTTCATAGATACAGATAGTGATGGATATTGCGATAATGACGGTAATGCATCAGGGCATAGAAATAATCATAACTTCATAGATACAGATAGTGATGGATATTGTGATAATGACAGTAATGCATCAGGACATAGAAATAATCATAATTTCATAGATAATGATAATGACGGTAATAGAACAAGTAATATAAATAATGAAAAGCACTGTGGTAGAAACAGATAATTATAGGGTGACTAGATGAGAGATGAGCAGGATTTAAAGATTACTATAGATAAGTACAGTGATACTGTTTTACGTATCTGTATGCTTTATCTTAAAAGTAGTGCAGATACAGATGATATATTTCAAAATGTATTTTTGAAATATCTTAAAAGTTCAGTACACTTTGAAAATGAAGAACATAAAAAAGCATTTATTATAAGAGTTACTATTAACGAATGTAAAGATTTGATAAAAAGCTTTTTTAGAAAAAATATAGTGTCAATTGATAATATTATAGAACCTATAAGTAAGCCTGAAATTGATAAAAATTATTATATCAGACAGGCTGTTTTTAATTTGCCCAATAAATATAAAACAGTTATATATCTTTATTATTTCGAAGGATATTCTGCTGTGGAAATTGCAAAAAATTTAGGGAAAAATGTAAATACTATATACACACTTTTATCAAGAGGTAAACAAATGCTTAAAGATGTTTTAGGAGGTATGGATTATGAGTGAAAAAATAAAAGATGCATTTAACGAAATACATGCGAATGATATATTAAAACAGAAAACATTTGAAAATATTATTTCTAAGAATAAAAAAGCTCCATCATTATATTATAAACTTAAACCGGTAATGGCATTATTCATAGTTGTACTTCTTAGTGGAGTATATTTTTATCCGAAATCATATATAAGCATTGATATCAATCCATCCATTGAGTTCAAACTTAATATATTTGATATGGTAATAGATGTAGAAGCTAGTAACCAAGATGGACAAGTCATTTTAGAAAATGTTGACTTAAAGCACTTAAGTTATTTGGATGCTTTAGAACAGCTAAATAATAGTGAAGTTTTCAATAACTATAGTGACCAAACTATTGAAATTACAGTTGTTGCAAATAACATAGAAAATAGTGAAAAAATCATGAATAATATAAATGAATCGACATTTAGTGAAAGTGGTAATGTTACATGTTTTTCTGCAAATAAAGAATTAAAGGATGAATCAGAAAAGTTTGATATTTCATGTGGAAAATATAGAGCTTACCTAGAATTATTAGAAGTAAATCCTAATATTACAATTGAAGAAATAAAGGATTTATCAATGGGAAATATTCGTTCAATGATAAATGGTGAAGAAAATTTTGATAATACAAATAAACAGGGTAATCAAAATGATAAAGAGCATGGAAACCATTGTAATTAGAAAACTCAACTTATAGAAATATTTAAAAAAAGCAAGTAAGAATATTTTTTTATTGAATTATGAAAGTAGGATACAAAATTTATATACTGACACACAGTTGTCAAGTTTTGTGTAGTATACTATAATTATAAAACTTCAATGTTTTATAATAACAATCTATAGGGGGTATAATAATGTCTAGAGCGACAACTAAAACTGACTTGATTGAAATGGCTAATCTAAATTACGAAAAATTATGGGATACAATCAATTCAATTTCACAGGAAAAGCAACTAGTTTCATTTAATTTTAATTTAGAAAAAGTAGGGAAACAAGCACATTGGCAAAGAGATAAAAATATTAAAGATGTACTTATCCATCTTTATGAATGGCATCAATTGTTATTGAATTTTGTAACATCAAATCTAAATGATGAAGAAAAGCCTTTTTTATTAGCTCCATATAATTGGAAAACATATGGTCAAATGAATGTAGATTTTTTTAATAAACATCAAAATACATCTTACGAAGATTCAAAAGATATGCTTATAATAAGTCATAACGATGTAATGGGTTTGATAAATACATTTACTAATGATGAATTATTTGGAAAAGGACAATATAAATGGACGAAAACTTCAACTTTAGGAAGTTATTGTGTATCAGCTACTGCAAGTCATTATGATTGGGCTACTACTAAAATAAAAAAACATCAAAAGATATAGCAATATAATTTTAATGTTAATCAAGTATTATAAATAGTATCATAATCTTATTGAATTAAAATAAAAAAAATAAGTCATAAAATCAATGGGATCTAAATATGTTAGAATTTTATGACTTTTTTTAATTTGATATAATGTGAAGATATATAATTTATTTTATCCTTGTGAAATGTGATATTGTTTATAATAAGATGGAAATTACAAATAATCGTATTTTATAGTAGAAATAATCTATTACTCAATTCATGCAGTAATGTCAGTTATAATAATGGTGTTCAAGTAATGATTGATGGTGTTTGGAACATTAATATTATTTGGTATTTCTTATGGATTTGACCTGCAGTAAGTTTTAATTATGGGGCAAATGAAATAAGTAGGGTTAAAGCAATGATGAAGATTTCTTATATAATTAATTTTTAGTGGTGGCCGTGAAATTGGTAAAAAACTTATGTTGAACGTTGCTTTGGTAAAGTTTTAAATGATATAAATATAAAAACTTATTATGAAATGGAAATAGAAATTATAGATGTGGATAAAAAAAGTTAAATATTATGATAGTCATAATGATAAAAAACGGGATGATATGAGTAATTATAATCTATGTACTAATACTTATAAAGTTGAAGTTAAAAAAGTTGTTCTAATTATTTTAAGTCAATTATAAAAGACACTTATTTAATGAAATAAACTCATTTGTTAAGTGTCTTTTATTGATTTAATCAAAATAAAATAAATCTTCAAATTTTTCATCCAATGCAATGCATAAAACTAATGCAAGTTTTGCAGTTGGACTAAACTGACCGGTTTCAATTGAACTAATTGTAGTTCTAGATACCCCAACAATTTCCGCAAGTGCTGTTTGTGATAATTTATTTTTAGCTCTAGATATTTTTAATCTGTTTTGTAAAATAAGTCGTGGAGCTATTTCATATTTATTATTCATTATACTATTACCTTTCAATCAATTAATATATAAACATACTTATTAAACAAAATATAATAGCAATAATCGAAATAATTGAAAAAGCCAAGTCAGACTTTTTTTTATAGTAACAATATAGACTGATTGACTTAGAAAATAAAGTTATAAAAAGTAATAGGATTAAGCTATCAATGTTTGAAAAAGCACCATTTTTTATAGCATCTGGAATACTAATTATCAATAAACAACCTAATGAACATACAAGTACAATAAGTGTTATTTGATTAGTTATACTTTGAATTTCTATTTTTCTTTCATCACCATGACGGCTATCACTTTTATGCATTTTTAATATATCATTTTTATTCATGAATTTTCTCCTTGACACAATATAGTGCTGATAAGTTTTGTTGTCAATAATATAATAACATTGATAAGTTATATTGTCAAAAATTAATAAAAATGGGTTATAAAGCACCAGATTAAAGAATTTTAAACTATATAAAGTTTTATAATATATAATGTAATTAAAATATTGACTTGAACCTTACGTATAGGTGTAATATGCTTATAGAAAGCTGAGGAATAATCTTATGAAAATTAATGAAGTAGCTAAAATAACAGGATTAAGTAAAAGAGCAATTAAATATTATGAAAGTAAAGGATTAATAAAAGTAAAAAAAGATGAAAATGGATATCGCAACTATATTGAAATACAAGTTGAACAATTGAATCAAATAAATACTTATCGAAAACTTGGTATAGCAATTAATGATATAATACCACTTATGAAATCAAATGATAAAGATTTGTTGGTTAAAATAATAAAGGATAAAAAAGTATCAATGCAAATAGCAAATGATGAATTAGAAATGCTTCAAAGATTAATTGATGGCGAAGATATTGAGGAATTATCAAAGAATTTAGAATATCAAACAATAGGAAAAGCGATAAGTGAAATGTTACCTGGTTATTTAGGGTACTATTTTATGAACCATTTTCAACCATATTTACAAATAAAAATAACCACTCCACAACAAAAAATTGCATATGATAATATTATTGAATTTTGGGATAATGTGGAGCTTAAAATTCCGTTATTTCTAAAAGTTACAGGATTTGTTATGTATAAATTTTTACCAAGACAATCAATTGATAATCAAATAATCAATATGGATAAAACAATCAATGATTTACTAAATCCTGATCCACAACTTTATCAAAAGATGTTATTAGATTTTAAAAAAAATATTAAAGTAAAAAATAGTTTTTTTTGTAAGTATCATCCAGCTTTTAGGTCACAAAGAAAATTTATGAAACGTCTACAAAATTGTGGATATAATGATATTTTTATAAACAACATGAAAATACTTTCACCAAAATATAAAATATACCAAGATGCACTTACTAGTGTTAATGATCGTATATGTTTAGATGTAGGTGCCTATTATGATTCTGATTATAATATAGTGATAAAGTAGTTATAAAAATTAATAGAATAGTAAAATATTGAATTAATCATTAAAATGATATTTTAATTAAGCAATAAATAAAAAAGTACTGATAGTACTTTTTTTATGTTCAACAAAATATTAAAGACTATCTTGAATTATTACAAATAAGTTGCGAAAAAAAGTAGATTGATTTAGTATATGTCTATAGTTGTTTATATATATTTGATTAAATAAACATTCACTTACATATAATACATAAAGTTATAAAGTAATATTTATAATAAAAGTAGTTAAATGGGACAGGAGATAAAATATGAATAAAATAATATTTAAAAGTATAAATAAAATGAATAAAAAAGAAAATAAAATATTAGTTCAAAATAAAAAAGATAGTGTAATTAAGGAAAAGATAAAAGATAAAGTACCTGACAAATTACAAAGCCTATTGGAGGAAGGTTTTGTCAAAGCTTTTGAATTGATATTTTCTAAAGGAAGTAGTGTTATAGAAAAAACATTTGATAAAGAAAGTCTAATTATAGAGCATGAAGCAAATAATTTTGTGTTGGATAAAAAGGAAAGTAAAAAAACTATTAGAAGAATGGATAAACCGGCAATAAAAAGCAATTTAATTAATCATACAGCTACCACTACTACAGGTCTTGGTTTAGGTTTGCTTGGAATGGGATTGCCTGATATACCACTGCTTGTGGGAACAATTTTAAAAGGTATATATCAAATATCATTAAGTTATGGTTTTGATTATACTAATGATAATGAAAAAATATATATTTTAAGATTGATTAATGTTGCCTTAACTAATGGAGAAGAAAAAATCGAATTTAATAAATTATTAGAATCTAATATTGATAATAATGTGGAATTAAGTTATGAAATAAAACAAACTGCAAAAATAATGTCTAATGAATTGTTAGTTGAAAAGTTTGTACAAGGGATTCCAATTGTTGGTGTAATAGGTGCATATACTAATTGGTCTACTTATCGAAAAGTTTCAAAGCTGAGTGTTATAAAATATAAAAAAAGGTATCTTAAAAACAGAATTGATTGAAAATATAGGATATTATTTTTCAATGTAATTATTGAAATTTAAAATTACCTAGGAAATAACTAGTATTTAAATATATAAAAAAATAGTAGGAAATAAAATATTGCTTAATTATGAGAGTATATTATGGATTTCATATTATTAATTTATATCTATAATTTAAGAAAAGTATTTTGCTTAATGATAATTTAAATACGTAATAGTATTATAATAGAGATATTTATGAAAAAAGTAATTATAAAAATTCAATAAATGATGTAATTTAATATAGATAAATTAAATAACAAGAAAGCAAATAGATTAATATATGTATAATAATGTAGTAACACTTCAACCTTATAGTAATGAACTATGCCACCAATATTGGAAAGAATACATTAGTGATCCTGATATGTGGGATTTTGAATATGCTTATGATTATGAAAAAGTCGAAAAATATTATCAATTAAAGACTGTTGATAAAACAAGAGTTATTTTCGCAATATTTGTTGATGACAAAATAATTGGTGAAATACAATTAAAAAAAATAGATGTCAAAAACAGACATGCAACATTAAGCATTGCGATTTCAAATGATAAATATAAAAATCGCGGATATGGAACAAAGGCACAAAAACTAATTATTGATTTTGCTTTTAATCAATTGAATCTTGAAATAATATATGCTGATGTTGTACATAGAAATTTAAGAAGTATGCACGTTTTAGAAAAAAATGGATTTAAGCATACCCATAATGATGAAACTTTTAGTTATTTTTGTATTAAAAATATGTAATACAAAGCATTAAATAATCCAGATTAATTTATTAATTATAGTTATATATAATTAAGTGTGTTATATAATTATTGTCTTATATGCTATAATTTTAATGTTAAATATAAATAATGAAATTTAAATAATTATTGGAGGTAAATATGCAAGGGTATAATTTAATAGTAGTATATAATGAAAAAATGAATAATATTTTAATGTGTAAGCGCACAAAAAATCCGTATAAAGGTCTTTCAAATTTTGTAGGTGGAAAAATTGAATTAAATGAAGATGGTTATGAAGCAGCTTATCGTGAACTTTTTGAAGAAACAGCTATTAGCAAAAATGATATTGTTTTATCAAGATTGATGGATTTCAAATATTATTTAGATGACTGCTATGTAGAAGTATATGTCGGTAGATTAAACAAAGAAGTAGTATTAATAGAAGAAGTAAATGCTTTATATTGGTCAAGTTTAGACTGTAATTTTTATGATTTAAATTTATATGCAGGTGAAGGAAATATTGGTCATATTATAGAACATGTGAATTTATCAAAAAAGAAATTATTGAAATAAAAGGATGTAGTAGGTTTTTTATTATATTAATATATGTAAAAAAAACTAAATAAGGAAAAATTTATGATATAGGTATGTAAATATGATTAATTTTTTATTATAATGCAAATATATTTATAATAATTACTTAGTTAGTGAAATAAATAATAATATAAATAAATTAATTATAAATTTTATATAAAATATGGTAAAATATAAACGATCAATTAATTATTGATTGTTTTTATTAAATTGAAAAATTAATGGAGGTAGAAATAAAATGTCAATGTTTGAACATGAAGCAAAACAATTTAAGTTTGATGTAATGAGAGAGGTTAGTATGAGGGCTTTTAAAGGTGCTCTTAACGACAATACACCAGATGATATAGCACAATTATTAATCCCTAAAGGTAAAGCTAATTTTAGATGCTGCATTTATAAAGAACGTGAAGTTATTCGTCAAGAAGTTAAAATAGCATGTGGACTAGATCCTGTAGATGGAAAAAGTACATCAGATTCAAAACAAATTGTTCGCGTAATAGAACCTGCTTGTGATGGTTGTACAATTAACCGAATTATAATTACTAATAATTGTCGTAAGTGTATGGCTAAAACTTGTCAATCTGCATGTAAATTTAATGCGATAACTATGGGTGAACATCAAGCAGAAATAAACTACAAAAAATGTGTTGAATGTGGACTATGTGCGAAAAATTGTCCATATAATGCTGTTGTAATTACTGAACGTCCTTGTTCTCAAAAATGTCCGGTAAATGCTATAGCATATGATGCAGATGGTATTGCAGTTATTGATGAAAATCTTTGTATTAACTGTGGTAACTGCGAAAAGGCTTGTCCATTTGGTGCGATTGAAGACATTAACTGTATGGTTGAAGTTATAAATGATATTAAAGAAGATGTGAAAATAACTGCTATTTTTGCACCATCAATTCAAGGTCAATTTGAAGATGCGTCAATTAATCAAATCAAAAAAAGTTTTGTTAAGTTAGGTTTTAGTGATGCAGTTGAAGTTGCAGTTGGTGCAGACGCTGTAGCAACTTATGAATTTGAAGAGTTTACAGAAATGTATGAAAATAATAAATTATTAACTACATCATGTTGCCCGGCATTTTTAAATCTTGCGAAAATTCACTATCCAAAAGTTTATAAAGAGAACATGTCTACAACAATCTCACCGATGGTTGCACTAGCTCGTTATTTAAAGAAAAAAGATCCAACAAGTAAAGTCTGTTTTATTGGACCATGTGTTGCGAAAAAATATGAAGCAAAATGCGAAGGTAGTTTTGTTGATTATGTTATATCGTATCAAGAAGTTGCAGCAATGCTTGTTTCTCAAAAAATAATTCCAGGTGAGTTTATTGTTGATAAAGATGCTGAAGCGAGTATTTATGCACGTAATTTTGCAGTAGGTAAAGGTGTTTCAAATGCCGTTGCTCAAGTTGCGAAAGAAAAAGGATTTGATAAACCAATTAAGATTGTTTATGCTGATGGTTGTGCAGAGTGTAAGAAAAATTTAATGCTTGCAGGAATTGGCAAACTTGACGCTAATTTATTAGAGGGTATGTCATGTATTGGTGGTTGTATAAATGGGCCAGTAGTTGTTGAATCTTCAATGATTGCAAAGCGTAGAATGATTAAGGAAAATAGTGATATAGAAAATGTAAACATTGAAAAAACACTAGAGCGATTTGATTTTTCTGATATAGATATGCATAGAAAATATTAAAAAGTTGAATAAACTGCTAATTAACTCACATTTTGAGAAAAGTTAGCAGTTTTTTATTTACTAATTAGTTTATTATGTGTACAATCTTATAGTAATGTGAGGTAAATAGATGAGTATATTAAATGTAGTAAGTTTGAGTCATGGTTTTGGTGGTAGAGTAATATTTGAAGATGTATCTTTTAGGTTATTAAAAGGTGAACATATTGGATTGATTGGAGCAAATGGTGAAGGTAAGTCTACTTTTATGAAGATTATTACAAATACACTTGATCCTGATGAAGGTAAAATTATTTGGAGTAATAAAGTAAAAGTTGGTTATTTAGATCAACATACTTCATTGGAAAAAGGTAATTCAATTAACGATATTTTACAGACTGCATATAAAGATTTATTTGATATGGAAGCAAAAATAAATGATTATTATATAAAAATGTGCGATTGTAGCGAAGATGAAATGAATAAAATGTTAGAAGAAATTGGCGAATATCAAGATACTTTAGATAATCGTGATTTTTATACACTGGATATTAAGATTGATGAAGTAGCATCAGCCCTAGGTTTAAAAGATATTGGCTTAGAAAAAGATGTTGATGAATTGAGTGGTGGTCAAAGAACAAAAGTTTTATTAGCTAAATTATTGTTGGAAAAACCTGATATTTTACTATTGGATGAACCTACTAACTATTTAGATGAACATCATATTGTTTGGCTAAAGAATTATTTAAATAATTATGAAAATGCGTTTATTTTGATATCACATGATATTCCATTTTTAAATGATGTTGTTAATGTTGTGTATCATGTTGATAATTCTTCTTTAACACGCTACGTTGGAAATTATGATGAATTTAGTCGTGTATTTGAAATTAATCAAAAACAACTTGAGTCAGCTTATAATCGTCAAACTGCAGAAATTGCGAAGCTTGAAGACTTTGTTGCACGTAATAAAGCTCGTGTTGCAACAAGAGGTATGGCAAACTCTCGTGCTAAAAAATTAGATAAAATTGAAAGAATTGAAATTCGTGGTGAAAAACCTAAACCACATTTCACTTTTATGATGGGTAGAACTTGTAGTAAATATGTTTTTGAAGCAGAAAAGATTGTACTAGGTTATGATAGTCCTTTATCTAAGCCAATGGATATAGTTCTTGAAAAAGGGCAGAAAAAAGCAATAATTGGTGCCAATGGTTTGGGTAAGTCTACGTTACTAAAAACATTAATGAATAAAATTAATCCACTTGAGGGATATGTTCATATGGGTGAAAACTTAGAAATTGGTTATTTTGAACAAGAAGTATTAAATGTAAATAAAACATGTATTGATGACTTATGGGATGAATATCCAGCTTTATCTCAATATGAAATTCGTAATGCACTTGCAAGATGTGGTCTTACAATGGAACAAATTGAAAGTAAAGTTATGGTTTTATCAGGTGGAGAACAAGCTAAACTTCGCTTATGTAAATTACTTAATCGTCCATGTAATATCTTAATTTTAGATGAACCTACAAATCACTTGGATCAAGACGCGAAAAATGAATTGAAAAAAGCTTTAATTGAATATAAAGGTACAATTTTAATTGTATGCCATGAAGTTGAATTTTACCAAGATATCGTTGATGGAATTATTGATTTAAGCCAATCTAGTTTAAAGATTGCTTAGGTAAAAATATGGATAAAATTGCATTATTACAAAATATGATTGATAAAAATAATAATATTGTCTTTTTTACAGGTGCAGGATTTTCTACCGCTAGTAATATTCCTGATTTTAGAAGTGGAAAAGGTATGGTTAATGATAGTAATTTAAGTTTTGAAAAGATATTATCACACCGATATTTTATTAACAATACTAAAGAATTTTATCAATTTTATAAAACGAATATGTTACATTTAAATGCATTGCCTAATATTGGTCACAACTTTGTAGCAAAACTTGAAAATAGTGGTAAGTTAAAAGCATGTATAACTCAAAATATTGATGGACTACATACGTTAGCTAATTGTGTTAATACTATAGAGTTACATGGTAGTATCCATCGTAATTATTGTTTAAAATGTAACCAATTTTATGGTGCGCAATACGTTTTTCAAGCAAGTGATATTCCATTATGTAGTTGTGGTGGTATTATTAAATGTGATGTTGTTTTATATGATGAAATGCTTGATGAAAATAATTTGAATCGAGCAATTGATTATATTTATAATGCTGATGTAATAATTGTTGCAGGAACTTCATTAAAGGTATATCCAGCAGCGGGTTTACTAAAGTATTATCGTGGGAAATCATTAGTAATAATTAATAAAATGGATACTGATTATGATGAAGTTGCAGATCTTGTCATTAATGATGATATTTGTAATGTCTTATCAAAGATAAAAATTAATTGAAAATAAGTTAAAACTGAAGGACGTAAAGTCCTTTTTTATAATGTTAGAGATGGTACTTATCATATATATATATATGAAATGCTTGAAAAAAAAGCAGAAATTATAGTATAAAAAATATCATGATAGTAAGGTAGGGTGGATGGAAAATAAACTTAAAGTGTTAAAAAAAGAATACTTAATAGATACTATAACAAAGAAGTTATGAGCAAACAATTAGGTAGACTTATATATTTTTAAATTTTTATTGATACTTTAGAACAGATTATTTGAACGGATACCTTAATTATATAGTCGTTTGAATTTGTTGTTGACCAATCTCCAACAACCATTTCCTCATAAAACCATTCATTTAAAACAAGGTTACTAGTATTTGCATAAGCAATAATTTTTTCATATGTTTTATTAAGTGATTCATATCCACCATGATGATAAGCAATAAGATATTCTCCATCAGGTTTTATAGTATGATCACCATTTTGATTATTACAATTCATTTGCAAATAAAACCAACAATGGTTAATATCATTATTTTTTTGTAGAGGATCAATTCTATGAATCATTCCAGAAACATTGCGAAAATTAGTGCTGCCGGCTGACCTCATCAACTCTCCGAATGCAAGAGTCATCTGATAATCATCAGCATTTAAAAGATCATTAGACAAACTCAAATATTCAATAGGCTGATGTTTAATGTAAATATTATCATCAGTCATAATAGCTTGTGTAATGCTATTACTAGTCGCAGATAAATTTTTTTTAATTTGTATAAGCTTTTCTATTTGTAAATCAACGATGTCTTTTTGCTTATCACATAGCTCAATCATTTGTTGTGGTGATCGGTTATCAAGATATGTTTTAATTTCACCAAGTGGCATACCAATTGTGCGAAGCTGAGATATTGTACAAAAAGTATCATATTGAAGTACATGATAATAGCAGTATCCATTATCCGCAATGTAATTAGGTGTGAAAATTTCAATATCATTGTAATGAAATAATGTGTGTTTACTAACATTACAAAGCTTTGCAAATTCACCTGTTGTTAAGTACATTTTATTATCCATAATTTTTTCCTCGTTATTCGTAAAATCTTGCTTGACCGTAGTGTTACCCTATGCATTATACTAATCTTATAGCAATTATTCAAGATAAAATAAGCTATAAATTAAGGAGATTTAAAATGAAAATCATATCAATCTTAGGTAGTCCAAAGAAACATGGTAATACAGCAACAATTTTAAAAAAAGTTTCAACAAAATTAAATGGTAGTGCAGATATTGAAATAATCCATATAACAGATTATAAAATTAATGGTTGTTTGGGTTGTTCTTGTTGTCAACAAGTTTTGGATAAACCTGGCTGCATACAAAAAGACGATGGAGAAAAACTATTACAAAAAATAATGGACGCGGATGTAGTTTTGTATGGAACACCACTGTATGGTCATTCATATTCTGGTCAATTAAAAATATTTATGGATAGACATGTTGCACTATTCAAGTTTGTTGCATGTAGTGAAAAATCGGTAAATGAAATGGAAATACAGTCATTTATTGCGAATAAGCCAGTTGGTTTAATTGTTTCATGCCGTGGACCAGAAGAATATAATACAGAGCTAATAAAAGAACAATTTAATAAATTTTGTGAGTCATCTT
>CAMQTJ010000022.1 GCA_947037125.1 uncultured Holdemania sp. | reverse complement strand
CCCAAGTTAGTTTGTTGCTTAATTAGTAGAAACCCCAGTTAAGTTTGGGGCACCAATAAAAAGACGTTAAATTAACGTCTTTTATTTTATCATTTTTAATAATTTTTATTCTTCTAACTTAGCTTTTGTTTCTTTAACAACACGTTGAGCAATTAGTTCTGGACAATTGTCATAATGATCAAATTCAATAAAATATTCACCACGCCCTTGAGTCATTGAGCGAAGTTCAGTAGCATATTTTTGCATTTCTGCCATTGGTACTTCAGCACTGATTTTTTGATTATTTTCAACTACATCCATTCCCATAATAATACCACGACGCTTATTAAAGTCACCAATAATAACACCTAAATATTCTTCAGGAATTAAAACTTCCACCTTGCCAATTGGCTCTAATAAAATAGGCTTAGCTTTAAGCATTCCATCTTTATAAGCAAGGCGAGCTGCTGCTTTAAATGCAATTTCTTTTGAGTCAACATCATGATATGATCCATCATAAAGTGTAGCCTTTACTCCAACTACTTTAAATCCTGCAAGAACACCTTTTTCCATGGCTTCTCTTAAGCCTTGTTCAACTGCTGGGAAATATTGACGCGGAACAGAACCACCAAATACATCTTCAACAAATTCCATTTCTTCACATTCACATGGCTCAAATTTAATCTTAACATGACCATATTGACCTGCACCACCTGATTGTTTCTTATGTTTACCTTCAGCTTCAACACATTTCATGATTGTTTCACGATATTGTACTGTTGGAACTGTTGTTAAAATCTCTACTTTATATTTATTTTTAAGTTTATTAATAATAACATCTAATTGTTGATCACCTAAACCATATAATACTTGTTCCTTTGTTTCTTTATTTTTTACAAATTTTACACTTAAATCTTCTTCTAAGATTTTCGCAATAGCAAAACTCATTTTATCTTCATCATTTTTAGTTTTAGGCCAAACTGCAACACCTAACATAGGTTTTGTATAGTCAACTCTTTCAAATAATACAGGTTTCATTTTTGTAGATAAAGTATCATTAGTATGAGTATGTTGTAACTTAACTATAGCTCCAATATCTCCTGTAAATAATTTACCTACTGCAACTTGATATTTACCTCTCATAACATAGATTGAATTGATTTTTTCCATTTCATCTTTATCAGCATTATAAACACTAGAATCAGCTGATAATACACCAGACATTACTTTAACAAAAGATATCTTTCCAACAAAAGGATCTACAATTGTTTTATAAACAAATACTGATAAGGCTTCTTGTTCATTAGTTTGTAATGTTATATTAACACCACGATCATTAACACAACTTACAGTTCCAATTTCACCATATGTTGGGAAATATTCAATAATTAAATCTAGTAGACGCTCAATACCTGTACCTTTACGTGCTGAACCACAATAAACAGGACAAATTTCGCCACTTCGTACACCAATTCTTAATCCTTTAGCGATATCATGTTCATCAAAAATTTCTCCATTAAAGAATTTTTCCATTAAATCATCATCACCCATAGCAATAGCTTCAACTATTTGATCATAATATTCATCAGTTTTCGCAACTAAGTTTTCAGGAACTGCTTTCGAATTTTCATTATCATTATAATACCATGCTTTTTTTCTTAAAATATTAACACTACCAACAACTTCATTATTTTCAACTATTGGCATTTCAAATGCAATTACTATTTTTCCAAATTTATCTCTTAAATCAGAATAAGCATCATCAAAAGAAGCATTTTCTTCATCTATTTTATTCACAAAAAAGATTGTAGGTAAATTTTTATCTCTTGATAATTTAAATGCTTTAGCCGTTGAGGATTGTACTTTATCTTTTGCACTAATAACAATTAAAGCATTATCTGCAACTGCAAGTCCACTTTTTAATTCACCATCATAATCTAAATAACCTGGAGTATCGATAAAGTTTAATTTACAATTTTTAAATTCAATAGGCACAACCGATGTATAAATAGATTGACCACGTTTGATTTCTTCAGGATCATAATCTGATACACTATTACCATCTTCAGTTTTACCAAAACGATCAATAGATTTTGTATATAGTAAACATGCTTCACATATGTCAGTTTTACCTGTACCACTATGACCTAATAAGACAATATTTCTAACTTCACTCCCTAAATAATCTTTCATAAAATCACCTATTTCAACATGCCTTTCAATTCATGTAAATTCTCATATCTAATATAATGAACAGCTTTATTTCCTTCGTTATCAGTAACTTCCTTATCAGCACCATGCTTTAATAAATAATCAACTAAAACAAAATAACCACCATAAGCAGCACGCATTAATATTGTAGAACCAGTATTATCTTTCATGTTAACATCAGCACCCTTATCAACTAATAATCTAATGATATCCATATTTAATGATAAAACAGCTTCTGATAGTGCACTACGTCCTCTATTATCTTTGGCATTAACTTTTACATTTTTACTAATTAAATATTCACAAATTTCCAATCTACCTAAAAAAGCTGCTCTCATTAATGCTGTTCTACCATTATCATCATGTGAGTTTACATCTGATCCTGCATGAACTAACATTCTAGCGATGTTTAAATGCCCCTTTTTACAAGCACCCATTAAAGCTGTTTTATTATTAATGTCTCTAGCTCTAACATCTGCACCATTATCAAGTAAAAAACGTACGATATCTTCAAATCCTCGTTTAGAACTTCTCATTAATGCACTTCTTGAATCAGCACTTTCTGTATCAACACTTGCACCCTGTGCAAAAGCTGAACATACTTTTGAAAAATCTCCAGATGCACTAGCATCCCATAACATTTTACTAACTTGATCCATAATTATCTCTCCTTTATTTTAAGAGTAAGGACAAAAAAAGATGACATTATTTAGCCACCTTAAAAGTCATATTCAAAACACAAGTAACCCCTGTATAATTATCTACAATACAAATACGATTTAATCTTACAAGGTTCCTCATATTCCTCACCTCTTATCTACTTATATTGTAAACGCTATCATTTTAAAAATCAAGTGTTTATTAACATTATTTTTACTTATTTTAGATAAATAAATACATTACCTTGACACTTATAATTATTTAAAGTATATTAGTATAGTCTTATATACTAATATGGAGGTATAACATGAATAAAAGTAAATTTATAGCAAAAGTAGGTGACCTATGTGTAGCTTGTGGTCATTGTGCAAATACGTGTCCACTTAACGCAATTGAAATCTACAAAGGATTATATGCAAAAGTAAATATTGATAAATGTGTTGGATGTTCTAAATGTGCAAAAGTATGTCCTGCATCAGTTATTAATATTATTGAAAGGAATACTAACAATGAAAAATAAAAAATTAACTGATTACATGTGGTTATTATCTATCACCTATTTAGTATTAGGTTTATTTAATATCCTATTTGCGTGGCTTGGTATGATCTGTTTTATTACGCCATTACTAATCTCAATTGTTACAGGTAATAAAACTTATTGTCATAAATATTGTGGTAGAGGTCAATTATTTGCGAAAATGGGTAGTAAAATATCTAGAAATAAACCTATGCCAAAGTTTTTAAAATCAACATTTTTCCGTTATGCATTTTTAACATTTTTCATGTTTATGTTTTTAAATATGATATTTTACACTTACCTTGTATTTAATAATACAAAAGATTTAAATCAAGTCATAACAATATTATGGTCTTTTAAACTTCCTTGGGCTTATAACAGTTCAATTATAGTTGATAAATGGATTATTCAGTATGCATATGGCTTTTATAGTGTTATGATTACTTCAACAATTATTGGTAGCATTACGATGTATTTATATAAACCTCGTAGCTTTTGTGTCTATTGTCCAATGGGAACAATGACTCAATCAATATGTAAAATCAAACACCGAAAGGATATCTAGCCATGTCACAAATTGAAGAAAAATCAAAGGATGTCGCAAAGCTTTTAAAAGTTATTTCTAATGAAAATCGTTTATTAATTTTATGTGAATTATCAAAACAACCTTTAACTGTGAATGAACTATTAAAAAATATTAATACTATTACACAATCAGGTATGTCTCAACATCTTAATATCTTAAAAAGTAATGGGATACTAGATTATGATAAACATGGTCAATATGTTACCTACAGTATAAAAGATGAAAGAATTATTGAATTAATGGCAACTTTAAAAAAGTTATATTGTAATTAAAAGATGGAAATTCCCATCTTTTTTATTTGTATTAATAAAGTCTTATATCATAAAATGCTAAATGATCAATTAGTTCTTTATTTGTTTCTAAAAATTCAATCATTTCTTCTTTACTTCCTGTTATTTCAATTCCTGATGATATAAATTCAAAGTTTGGATCATTTACTATATCTACAAAATTGTTCAAATGTCCACCATCTGAATACAATTGCAATTCACTATCATTAAGATAATTCAAGCTTGAAATAAAGTGTTGTTTATATTCATCAATTTGACTAAGATAACTTCCTTTTGTTGGTTGATATAAAAGATTAGGATAATTTTCATTAATATTGTTATCATTAATTTTATGATTATATTTTCCAGCAACCTTAAAACCAAATAATTCATACGGTTCACTACTATCATAAATATTTACATATTCAAGCATCCTATCATCATCTTTAAATAATGAAAATACTTGTTCCAATGACAATTTATCTTTAAACCCAACTCTTGCAGCTATGTTTGCACTATTTGGTAAATCATATAAAGTTTCCATTTGTGGAGTAAAATAGTCTCCTTCTATTTCATAGCAATAGCGATTGTAAAGAAGCATAAATTCTCTATACATATCAGAAACAACTTCAAAATCACCTCTATTAACATTAGCAACTACTTGATATTCAGCTGAATGAAAACTCATTAAATGATTATGTAATTTCATTTTAATTTCATAATTACCAAAACCTAAATCTTCTACTTCAGCATGATATAAATGACTAAATGGAGACAATAAATTCATCCTGACTTTTAAAAGCAAATCAAGTTGTGATCAATTTTCACCTACCATATTTTCAGAATATTCTTTCACATTAACGTTAGTGGCTTTCATTAATGGACTAATTAATAAAAAGATTATTCCCACAACAATAACAACACTTGCAATTGTTTTTAAGCATATAACTTTGATACGCTTATTAACTGCCTTATTGATTAATTTAGTTATGTCCCTTACTTCATTATCATTAATTTCAATATCATTCAATGCTCTAATATCATCCTCTATTTTATTTAATTTATCGCTCATATTGATCCTCCATAAGTTTTACTAACTTTTCTTTTGCTCTTGATCGTATTTTTCTAATGTTGATACAACTTAAATTCAATATTTTAGATATTTCATCATCATTTAATTGAAAATAAATTGAATACATTAAAACATCCCTTTGATTTATTGGTAAGTTTTGTACCATTTTAAGTAACCTTCTTTTATCATCTTGCATAACAATACTTTTAAAGAGATCCTCATCACTTTTAATTGAATTTAAATGTTGTTCACTTAACTCAACAAATTTCTTTTTGTATTTTTTTTCATTATAATATAAATTTCTTAATACTTTAACTAACCAATACTTAACATTTCCATCAGCACTGGGTAATGAAATAAATGCCTTTAAAAAGGTTTCTTGCACTAAATCTTTTGCATCGTTAACATCATTACATAACGATAAAGAATAGATGTAAAGAAAATTATAGTACAATTTATATACATCATCTAATTGCTTGTTATTCAAAACATCACCCCTTAATCACATTTATTATTATAATTATAACAACTTCATATAGAAAACACATCAAAATAATATTTGTGACATAATATAGCTAATAATCTAATATATAATAGTTTTTTATTTTTTATGGTATTAACTTGTTATGTTGACCTAAAGAAAAAAAGAGCCTTTCAGCTCTTTAATATCTATATAAAAATCATCTATTTCATTTTGCATATTCGTATTTTTTTATACGTAGCTAAAATAATTTTTAACATCTTAAATTGATACTCTTTAAATAATATTCTTTTCTTTGTTCATAAATATATTTTGTTTCTTTAATAAATTTTGTATACTTTCCATAGTGATATTAGGAAGCATTCTTGGAATAGAATCTACTAAATCCACAAATGAATTCTACAAATTTCAAATTATATTCCATATTTTAAAATGCAGTTTTATCTTTCAATTGCTCTCTATCTTCTTTTGAAGGTGAAAGATTACCTAATAATTTATTTATTTTTAATACACAAAATAAATCATGAGCAGCTATTATCATTTTCAACATTGTTACAAGGTTCTGCTACTATTATATACTTCAAATTTCTTATAAAATCCTTAAGACATTCTTTGATACATTGATAATTCTATAATACATAATTCTTTAATACATATTTCATAATATTAATTTCTATCATTTTATGATATTTTTGTATAAATATATATCATATCATAAATACTGTAATGTATCTTGTAGGATACAGACCCCTTAAATTATCACTAGTGTAACTTAACTTCATCAAGTTCAATATAAGCGAACAAATCACTATTTTCTTCATAAAGCTCAAGCAATTCCTCTCTACTCGCATTAACAACAAACCCCATTGATTCGTAAATAAAATCATCACTGTTAACTAACTTATGCATTGATTGAAGCTGACCACTAATATTAATGTTAAAATTAAATTCAGAATCATATAAATAATTAATACTTGATTTAAAATGTTGTTTATAATCATCAATACTAGTTTCGACATTTGATTTTAATAAAATATTGGGATATTCCAAATCATATTCTACATCATCATCTACATAAACATAATCATACGTACTAATTCCAAGATTATGATGAGCCTGATTGCCATTTTTAATATTTACATGTAATAAATTAGATTCATTATCATCAAACATTGCAAATACATCTTCTAATAATACGGCTTCTTTAAAACTTATTGTTGCATAAATATTAACACTATCAGGAAGATTACTAATCTTTTCGACACCCCAGTCAAGAGATTCTTGCTTGTATGGATCGTCATTGCCTTGATATCGTCCCATATAAATCATAAAATCATCATTAGGGATATACTGATCTTTAAGCTTGTTCTTATCTACATCAACATAATTATTAAAAATTGGACTACCATTAATTGATTCTCTTATATCAAAACTATTATAATGTATTCGATACTTACCAAATCCTAAATCTTCAACTTCAGTATCATCTGTGAATAAATAAGGCTGAACTACATTAAAATAACTCATTAATAGAATATCCATTTTATCAAAATCCCCAAATGCATTACTGTTATCTAATTTTTTTAGATTAACAAATCCTAATTTAAACAATGGATTCAAGATTAAAAATAAAGCAATAAATCCAATTAAAAACATTTTAACTAATTTGAAAGAAGCTTTTTTAACTTTCTTATTTATTTCTATATTAATAAGTTTACTAAGTTCATCAAATTGATTATCATTTCTTACTATTTCATCTAAATTTTCATCACTTAAATCTTTAATATCATTTTTGATTTCATCCCATTTTTCACTCATAATCTACCTCCATTATCTGCATCAGATTCTTTTTTGCTCTTGATTTTATTTGTCTTATATTTTGATTACTAATATTCATTATTTTACTAATTTCATTATCTGATAGTTCAAAATATATCCAATATAATAAAATATCTTTTTGAATACATGGTAATTTCAAAATATTATTCATTAGTTCTCTTTTTTGATCTTTTTTGATAACATTTTTAAATACATCTTCATCACTTTTAATTGTATTAATTATATCTTCTTCTACATATATAAATCGTTTTTGATATTTAACTTCATTAAAATAAATATTCCTACAAACTTTAACTAACCAATACTTTACATTACCATCTGCACTATTTAAACTTAGCAGTGCCTTTAAAAAGGTCTCTTGAACTAAATCTTTTGCCTTAGCCTCACTTTTACATAAAGATAAAGCATAAATGTATAAAGAGTTGTAATATAAGCGATAAACTTTTTCTAATTCAGTGTTATTCATTTATTACTCCCCCTTTACTAGTATAAATTAATGTCCTCAATATGAATATCTGAAATTAATTCTTTATTGTTTTCATAAAAATCCAAAAATTCTTTTTTTGACATTTTTGAAATAACACCTTTTGACTCGACTTCAAAATCTTTTTTATTTACATATTTACGCATATTTCTTAAATTAAGATCATCCACACTATACAGCTTATTATTATATAAATAATTTACAGTTGATTTAAAATGCTGAGTATATTCATCAACTCTATTAAGGTAATCACCATTATTTAATCCTTGAGACAAATTTGGATACTTTAAATTTGTTTTCTCATCTTCGATTACATAACCTTGCATTCTTTCCATCGTTATTCCTAGTATATTATTACAGTGTTTACCATAAACATTCACATACATTAAATCATCTTCATTATCTTCAAACATTTTGAAAACATCATAAAGTTTTTGTAAGTCAATAAATGCTGTTTCTGAAAAAATTGCTGCAGAATCAGGAAGTCCATTGACAATATCTAATGTTCTATTAATATTTTCTGTATTCACAATTACATCGTGATTATGATATTGAAATGCATTAATTGCTAATGAATCTGCAGTATCACAATATCCATTACCACCTCTACTAATATCAACAGCACAAACATCAGGATTCCTCATAGCACCCGCTGTTTTATCATGTGTCATTAGATTTATTTCATAATTCCCAAAACCTAAATCTTTTACCTGTGAATCTCTATAACGAAAATATGGTTTAGACAAATTAAATTCAGCCTCTAAAATCATATCCATTTTAGACCAATATTCACCAATCATTTCTTTTTCGAATTTTTTTGGATTAGGATACCCTAATTTAACAATTGGACTTATAATAAAATATAAAATTACTACTATAGCTATTAGATATATAATAGTTTTTCTACTTGCTTTTTTTGCTTTCTTATTTAATTCATTATCAATAATTCTACTAAGTTCTAAAACTTGACTATCATCAAATATTCCATCATCTAATTCACTTATATCTTTTTGTATTTCATCCCATTTATCACTCATATTATTCTCCTTTTAATATAAATATTTATTGCTGTTCATAAAGTAAACAATACAAAACAGACTTTGTGACAAAAAAAACCTTTAAAATTAATTAAAGGTCTTGATTCTTTTGCTTCATAATTGTATAAACAGGAAAAGGTATATCAATACCATTTTCATCAAAGGCTTTTTTAACACTTTTTCTAAGATCACATAAAAGATTAAAACCAACTATAGCATCAACACTATTGACAGCTAATCTTAAATCAACTGAATAATCACCTAAATTGATAACTACAACTTTACATAGTTTTTTATCAACACAATCTTTATGTTGTATTGCACATTTTTGTATTATTGCCATTGCCTTATCAACATCACTATCATAACTAATATTAAATACTAAATAATTGCAATAATTTACTGTTGTATCACGATTTTCAATTACACAAGAATTCATAATTCCATTAGGAATAATAATATCACTATTTTCTATTGTTGTAATAGTTGTATGTCTTAGGCCTATATCTTTAACACGTCCCCCAATATTACGATCAGTTAACTTAATTAAATCACCAACTTTAAAAGGTTGGAAAAAAGCCAAGAAAAACCCACCAACAATATTAGACATTGATTCTTGTGCTGCTAAAGCAAATGCCATTGCCGCAACACTTGATGCACCTAATAAGATATTACCAATACTTTTTAAAGCTGTAAACTGAATTAAGATTGCGTATAAGCAAAATCCATATAAAGCTACTTTAAATATTTTAAATATAAAATTATATGTTGTTGCAGTTGATTTATCCTTCGTTTTTAAATGTTTATTCATCATTTTTTGTATAAATTTAATACTAAATCTTGTTATAAGAAAAAAAATAATTCCTAAAATAACAGTTATTAAAATACCATCATTTGTATATTCTTTTCCAAAATTAAACATTGCTTCTATATTCATATAATCACCACTTCCGACTATACTTTACACTATTTTTACATTTAATTCAATTGAAAAGTTAAATCGTCTTCTCTTACATAATGCATTAACATAAACCAAGTATCAGAATCACATATACCCGTAGGTGTAAGATTGTTTGCCACTTGAAATAATTTAAGTTCAGCTTCTAATTCAATATCAAAATTACCATTTATTGCTTTCACATCATATCCTAAATACCAAAGTGTATCTTGTAATATACATACATCAACTCCAACATCATTAAGTTTGATCATTTCAAATGGTACATACTCTGATGTGAAATTACGATGTGCATTGATATGCGAAAAACTATACTCATTGTCTTTTTGATTCACGTAGGTAAAATTATTACATTGCTCTACAAGTTTTCTAAATTTAAGATCTTGTTGATAACTAAAGTTAGTACCTCCATCAATTGCATTTCCTCTTTTATTATGCAATCTTTCATTAGTGAATACTTCAAAAATTCGTGAAAATCCTGAAGTAATATCAAAATCACAGTCGATCAGATTTAATAAATCACTAATATTTTTTAAAAAATTTCTTTCTGCCCATAATATTTTAGTAAAACTATTAACCGAAAAAGCTCCAACAGTAATTTTCATATTTTGTGTATATGGCATATTTTCATCTAAACCTAGTTCATATTGTTCCATGGAATGTGTATCATTATTATAAATTAATACTAACATTTTCTTACCTTCTTTCAATATCTTACATATAAAACATAAATTGAAATTCCCTTCCTATATATATTATAAATAAATATTAACTAATATCGGGCATTTAACTATGGTATTAATTTTATCGTTCATAATATGTAGGGAAAGGAGATTATATATGTATACAATCCAACAAGGTGCTTCAAGTATGGCAGTATTAAAAATGCAACATTATTTAAATATTATCAATAAAAATGAGGGGGATTTACCTCAATTAAAAGTTGACGGTATTTTTGGGGCTAATACAAAATTAGCTGTACAATTTTTCCAATATCAAAACAAATTAGAATATGATGGAATTATTGGTACTTTAACATGGGATAAAATTGTAGCGAATGTAAAAAAATATACAATTACACCAACTCCTAATGCAGGAAGTTTACAAGGACCAATCATGGTTGGTATGCAGGGGTTAGAAGTTGAAAAGATGCAAGGTTATTTAAATCAAACCATTGTAGGTGTACCACTTACAACTGATGGTGCTTTTGGTTCTAAAACTGAAGAAGCAGTAGTTAAGTTTCAAAGTCGTAATGGCTTAACAGCTGATGGTAAAATTGGTACAAAAACTTTTGATGCAATAATCAACGCAATCTAAGCAATAAAAAGGACATGGAATAAAAAACCATGTCTTTTTATATATATTATATTATAATTATTTTTTGTTTTTCTGAAATACATATGCGCCACAAACTAAATAGAACACAATGATTATAACACCCACTGGAAATTCTATAGGTATTATTTGTCCAGTATCAATAGTACTCATATGAATAAACACAGGACCTACTGACATTCCAAATAAACATCCCCAAAATTTATCTTTGCATAAAAAATATCCTGCAACATAAAACAAAATAGTCATTATCGCAGCAGGTATTAAACCAATAGGTTCGAAAGCTAACATCAGTCCACCATAAAATATTGTAAAGATTATTGCTGGTATGAAATAGATTATTTTTTTCATGATTTTTCCCCTTTTTTTAATGTTACACATTCACTTGTTTTCTATTTTTAAAATATACAAATATTCCACATAATAAATAAAACAAAATTATAACAATACCTATTGGCTTTTCAGAAAATAACTGACCCGTATCAATGGTACTTTTATGAATTGAAACAAATCCTGGATACATTCCAAAAAATCCCCCCCACCATTTATTTTTACTAAGACAATATCCTGCTATAGCATATGTCAAAACACCAAAATAATTAAGGGTTACTCTTGCACCTATCAAAACAAGTATCCCATATAATATAGCTGTAATAATTAGTGGAATATAATAGATTATTTTTTTCATTAATTTCACTTCCTTTCTGACTTTAGAAACATTATTTAATATCAAGCTATACTCCATATTTACCTTATAATTTGTGACTAATAACTTTCAAGAATATAATCATCAACATTTTCAATTGTTGGTACTACAGTATTATTTAAATCACTTATAGACTCAGTTTCTATTATAGTTATTTTATCATCATGACCATCAATCATTGATGATACTTCATATTTAGCTTCACTATTAATTATTTGAAAATCCTTATTAATAACATAGACTACACTACCTATAACTTCATAATCATCAAAACTTGCTAAATCATTATAAAGGATATCATACGATCTCCATAATGCTGTATCTTTAGATAATGTTGTAGTTATTACATAATTATCATTATCCATTGTTAAAGCTACTTTATCATCTTCACTATTTATTATATCTACACTAACAATATCACTTGCTATAATATCACCGTCTAACATTTTAGTCTTTACACTATTTTGTGATCCTATTTGCATATCAACATAAGTAACACCATCTAAGTAGCTCATTTTAGCTACAGTATTTTGCTCTAAAAATTCACTATTGCTTATTGAAATTTGTGAATAAAAACTAAAATCATCTTGCTCATTATTACCACTATATTGGTATTCTTGTTTACAAATTGAAGTTGTAGCTTCACCATTTTCAATCTGTTCTACTTTTATTATTGAATTTTTTGTCATTGAACTTGCAAGTTTTGCACTATTCACCTTTTCAATAACTTGTGTTGCACTTAATACTTCACCATTTTCATTTGTCTTTTGGCAAGCTACTGTTGTTAATAGTAGCAGTGTTAAAATAATTAACTTCATAATTTTTTTCATATTATTCACCTCTTAAAAGCATTATAGCACAATATAATTGTCTTATATTATTTATTTCTCAAGTAATCTAAAAATATTTTAATGTTAATCGCATTTTTTTTACATAAACGATTATATTTAACTAAAAAAACAAACCAAATTAATGATTTGTTTAATTATTACATTTCATTTAAAGTCTTTTTCAACTCTTTATAATTAGGCAAATGATAAAGCACTACATCATAAAATCGTTTAGAATGATTTGGTACAATCAAGTGAACATATTCATGTAATAAAACATAATCAATACATTCAATAGGTGTTGTAATTAAACTATGATTCATATTAATTTTATTTTTTGATGGAGTACAACTCCCCCATTTACCACGCATACTTTTAAGTGTAATATTAGGGTATGCTAGGTTATAATTATCAAGCATTTTATCCCATCTAACTCTTTGTTGTTTTAATATACTAAGTAACATCTTACTAGTCTCACTATAAAAAACTTCATTAAGTGAATCACTTGTACCACTTTTACTACTAATTAAAATTTGATTATTAACTATTTCAAAGCTATCATACTTATAATCCTTAATTATAAGTTGATATTTTTTACCTAAAAGTTTTACACTACTCTCATTAATTGTTGGTGTATTTTGATTTTCTTTTTTCTCTATAAGTCTTAATCTTGCTTTTAATATCCACTCTTTTTTAGAATTAATAAATGAATGAATATTTTCAATAGGAACATTGTAACCACAAGTAATTAAAATAATATTATCTATTTTAAGTCGCATATACATATTTTTATTATTTTTATATTCAACAACAATTTTAAATTCATGACCATCTAAAATAATAGTGTTCATAATTTATCTTATTACTTTTTTAATACGACCAAATGCAATAGTACCAGGACCTGTATGTGAAGCAATAACTGGATATATTTGATCAAATTCAACAGGACGATTAATTCTAGCTTCTAATATTGCTTTAAGTTCTAGTGCCTTTTCAGGAGCTCCTGCATGTAATACAGCAAATGTATAATCATCTAAGTTCTCTACATTTAAACATTCATCCATACCGTGATTATAGGCTTTTTGATGTGTTCTAACTTTAGCTAATACATCAATTTTACCATGTTCAACTTTTAATAAAGGAACAATTTTCAATAAATTCCCTAAAACAGATGCTGCTGCTGAAATTCTTCCACCACGTTTTAAATATACTAAATCACTTGGAATTAATACAGCCCATAATTCACCATTTTTTTCAATTACTTCTTTAATTTCTAAAGATGTCATTCCTTTTTCAATTCCAAGTTTAATTTGTTTAATTAATAATTGTTGTGGATAACACGCATGTTTACCATCAACAACAATTACTTTACCATTATAATCCTTAGCACACATTAAACCTGTTTGATAAGCACCACTTAAACCTGATGAAATTGGCAAATAGATAATTTCATCATGTGTTTTTAAGATTTCATCCCATAATGCACAAATATAACCAGCAGATGCTTGACTTGTTTTACAAACTTTTCCACTTTTCATTTTTTCTAAAACTTCCGCTAATTCAATATCTACTTCTTCTTCATATTCAACACCATCAATATTGATTGGTAATCTCACTACATATATATTCTCTTCTAAAGCTTTTTTAATTGAGATATCAGCTGAAGAGTCTGTTACTATTGCAATTTTTTTCATAATATAAGCACCTCGTTGCTTATTATAACAGTCATTTAATATAAAAGCCATCTAATCATGATGACTAGATGAACTGCTTATTAAAAAAAAAAATAAAAAAATTCATTTTTATCTTTACAAACATTAATTTATACTGTATTATAGATATTGCTTATGTAGCAAATGGCGGTCGTGGTGAAGTTGGTTAACACACTAGGTTGTGGTCCTAGCATTGCGCGGGTTCGAGTCCCGTCGATCGCCCCATTAAAAAAGTTAAGTCCTTAATTGGACTTTTTTTTATGTCTTATTGTAATTTTTAGTAATAAATTTAAAATACATAATATTCTTTATAATACACAAATTAGCTTAAAGTTAATGATTAAATTAACTTTATCAACTTATTAATATAATTTAATTGAAATACTATACTAACAAATAAATCTGCAAGCTTAATTCCATTTATTATAACCATAAGTTTTAAAACTTATCACATTTTAACGATAATATTTAAATAATCAATTTATAGATTATCTAACTTATAAACAATATTACAGTATTTTTTATAAGAAAACTTAAGATGAAATATCTATTATAAAATAACACATTTAAATACAATTATATTATAAATTTTTTGTTGATATAAATTTTAAATACATTTAAGATATATCTTAGGAGGTATAAACATGAATAAAATTTATTATAATATGCTTTTCAAAAGAAAATCATTTCATATGTTTAAAGAAGTTATACCATTAACTGATTTTGAACTAAATGAAATTTCTACTCAATTAACTAAATTACACCCCTTAATCAGTGATATCAATGTAAAGTTTAAAATTGTAAAAAAAGAGGAAACAAACTGTAAACGTGGTGAGTATTGCATTTTAATCTATAGCGAGATAAAAGAATCATATCTACAAAATGTTGGCTATCTTGTTGAACAACTTGATTTATGGCTTGCTTATAAAGATATCGGTGTCTGTTGGTATGGGCTTGGAAAAGTAAAAGATCAAAAATGTGACGGATTAGATTATGTTATTATGCTAGCTATAGGAAAAACTTTGCCAAAGTATTTTAGAAAGGATTATACTAAAGCACGACGTAAACATGCTATTGATATATATGTTGGTGAATCAATTAATAATATTGAAAATATAGTTCGCTATGCCCCAAGTGCTTGTAATAGTCAACCATGGTTTATAGAATATGAAAATGACACAATAACTCTTTATCGAATAGTTGGTAAAAAATCAATTATGCCTCAAAATAAAATGTGTTATATTAATCGTATTGATATTGGTATTATGCAATGCTTTATAGAAGTATTCCTTAATTATCATAATATAAATTTTGATAGAAAATTATATTATGATACGATAAATACACATGAACAAGCACTAGATATTGAAGATAAAATAAGGAATGCGAAATATAATATTAAAAAAGATTAAATTACTTTAGTTTATCTTTAATTAAAAACCTGTACGATAGAAACGAAAATTAAATGTGGATATCCTACAGGTTTTTTATATTATTAATAAAATAATTGAATTATCATAAGATTAATTATTAGCTTATTTTTTTTATCTAATATTGATATTGCTTTTTATATTTTCTAAAGAAATATAGTGAAAGAATTAGGGCACACAGTTCTGATATTGGAACAGCTAACCATAAACCATTAATTCCAAATATAATAGGTAATATTAATATTGTAGCTATTAAAAAGATAAATGTTCTATAGAATGAAATAATAGCTGATATTTTCCCATTAGATAACGAAGTGAATAACATACTTGAAAAAGTATTAAATCCAACAAACAATAATGCAATAGAGAATAATTTATTTCCATCAATTGCAAGCATATAACTTTCACTACTTTCATTAGTAAATATACCAACTAAAAATTCTGATCCTAAAACAGAAATAATTGTTGTTGTGATTGCAATATAAAATATCAACTTCAAACTAATTACCCTAATTTTTTTGAATTTATATATTTCTTTTGAGCCATAAAAATAACTTATTAATGGTGATACTCCAAACATATACCCCATATAAAGTGCGCTCATTAAACCAAATACATAAAAAGTAATAGTACTTGCCGCAACACCACTTACACCACCTATAGATAACATGCGTGTATTAAATAGCATCATAACAACGCCACTAACAAGATATGAAGAAAACTCAGAAAAGCCATTAGTTATTGTTTTAAACAATACATTAAATCTAAATTTTGGCATAACAAAGTAAAGCATATTAGATTTTTTAAAAAATTGTGTACAAAGTATTAAACATGGTATCAACATACCAAAACCACTAGCAATAGCAGCACCTGCCATACCCATTGAAAACTGCTTTATTAAAATATAATCAAAAACAATATTAAACACACCTCCAAATATTGAACTAGACATCGCCAGTTTTGTTTTACCTGATGCTATTGTATATACCAAAAGATTAGATAAAAGTAATTGAAAGATAATAAAAAAGCTATAAGCATATAAATAACTATTTGAATTATCTAAAACAATTTGGCTTGCATCAAACATTGAAACAAGATTATTTGAAAATAATAGAGTTAATACTGATAATATTATTCCAATTATAATATTAATAATAATCAACATTGTAAAATCTTGTTTTGCTTCAACATCTTTTTTTTCACCCATTTTTTTCATGATAATAGCACATCCACCTGATGAAAACATTGTCGCAATTGCCATAAATAAGTTGAAAAATGGTGAGATTAAAGTCAGTGAAGATAAAGCTTTATCCCCAAGTATATTCGCAATAAATATACCATCAATCATTGAATAAGATGCTTGAATTAAAGTCATTAGTATTGTTGGAATTGTAAAAGCTAGTAATACCTTAAATGTTATTTCTTTTTTATAAATATTTTTTTCTATCATACTTTTCTCCTTGTATTTTTTTATGTTACAATAAAAGTGTAAACTGTACAGTTAGTGTACAGTCAAGGAGAAATTATGAATAAAGAAAATTTACTATTTACAACGGGCGAATTTTCAAAACTACACAATGTTAATAAGCGAACACTTCATTATTATGATAAAGTTGGACTATTTTCCCCACTTCACAAAGCTGAAAATGGCTATCGCTACTATACCCCTTATCAAAGTGCTACATTTGAAAATATTCTATCATTAAGAGAATTAGGTATGTCTATTGAGGAAGTTAAACAATATATAGATAATCCTAATAGTTCAGATTTCATGAATTTAACAACAACTAAAATCACAGAGATTGATGAAACTATAAAAAAATTAAATATCATGAAAAGTATATTAAAAAAGAAAAATGAAATGCTTGAAATTTGTAATAATATATATGATGGTAAGATTGATACTTTTATATGTGAACAAGAAAATTTATTTATGAGTAATACAAATTACAGCGAAATTAATGATAATATATCTAAAAAAGAAATGAGTGAAATATTGAATCATCTAAAAGTTGCTTGGAGTATGAGTAGTTTTAAACTTGGATGTGGTAGTTATATAAATTTAGACAAAATTAAAAATAATGATTTTACTAATTATGATGGTTTATTTACTGTAATTAATAATCATAAAAAAAATTTATTTATAAAAGAAAAAGGATTATATCTAAGAGCATATAATATTGGTGATTGTAATAAAATTCCACAACTATATAAAAAAATAATAGACTATGCCAATGTAAATAATTTAAAATTAACAGGTTATAGTTTTGAAAGAGGCATGAATGAATTTGTAATTAAGGATGAATCAGAGTATATAGTTGAAATCACTATACTATGTAACAAGTTTGGTTCATAACCATTATTATAAAATTTTATTTAAATGTCAGTAATTTATTAAAATTATAAAGATAAATATTCAGTGCAACTGTTACTTGTCAATATTCAATGTTCCATATATTGATAGGCAACTGTTATTAAATGTATAATATGGTGGTTAAAGGAGGTACAAATTATGAATATAGATTATAGAATTCAAGAACTAAGAAAGCAAAAAGGTATATCACAAAGTCATTTAGCTGATGAAATAAATGTTTCAAGACAAGCAGTATCAAAGTGGGAAAGTGGACAAAGTATACCAGATATTGATAAGATAGTATTAATATGCGAATACTTTAATTGCACAACTGATTACCTTATTATGGGAATTAAACCCAATGACAATTCAAATAATACAAACAGAGGACTTATAAGTAAAATTTTGTTCATAACATCAACATCACTTATTGTAATTGGCTTACTTGCAACATTTGGTAATTGGTATGACACAAAATTAGTTAGTGATATATATGGTGGTATGATTATTCAATTATTAGGAGTTGCAACATATTATATTTCTAAATTAGTATCTAATGAAAGATTATCGCTAAAAGTGATGTGGTTGAATACTATTATTTGTGCTTTTATGCCTATTTCGGTATTAACCGGGGAGATTTTTAATCATGGGGCATCACCTTATCCAAGTCACTATTACCCTATCCATATGATATCATTTTTAGTTTTCTATTTTATATTTTCAATTCTTAGTTATAAATATATTAAAAAAATAATTAAATAAGTGTATATTAAACTTATTTAGTGGTCAACAACCATTTTAAAGCATTAAAAAAATGCAAATAACTATAAAGTTATCTGCATTTTTTTTACTATATTATATTACTTCTTAGTTTAAGCAACACGTATTCCATCGATAAACACGTATTTTGCTCTTGTAAACATTTCAAAGCATGAACCATCATAAATTGCGATATCAGCATCTTTTCCAACTTCAATAGAACCAATTTGATCACCAAGGCCAATATGTTGAGCAGGATTAATTGTAATAGCTCTTAATCCATCAGCCTCACTCATTCCATCTTTAATTGCAAGGGCTGCACACATTGGTAAAAATTCCTGGGGAATAATTGGAGCATCAGTAATAATTGATACATGACATCCAGCATTAGCAAGATCTCCTGGTGTTTTAAATGATTTATTTACAAGTTCAATTTTAGAAGCAGCACCTAAAGTAGGTCCAACTGCTAGCATATAATTTTCTTTAGCTAACTGATCAGCTATCAAACTACCATCAGTAACATGTTCAAGTGTTAATAACAAATCAAATTCTTTCGCAATTCTAATTGCAGTAAAGATATCATCACTTCTATGTGCATGAGCTTTTAAAGGAATTTGTTTTTTAATAACGGGTATCATAGCTTCAAGTTTCATATCAAAGGCTGGCATTATATTTAAATCATCTTTAGCTAAATCTTTTTTATTAGAATATTCAATTGTTTTAAATAATATTTCTCTAAGTTTTGCAGCAGTAGACATTCTAGAATAATTATTTTTATCCTTATAACATCTTTTAGGATTCTCTCCAAATGCACATTTCATCGCAACATTTGCCTTAACAATCATATCATCAACACGATTTCCACATGTCTTAATAGCAACAAATTGTCCACCTACAACATTTGCAGAACCAGGACCTGTACAAACACATGTTACACCTGCTTTATATGCATTAGCAAACTCAACATCATTAGGTTCAATAGCGTCAACTCCACGAAGATGTGGTGTTAAAATATCGCACATTTCATTAACATCATTACCTTCAAATCCCATTGCACTACCAATAAGTCCTAAATGTGAATGACAATCAATAAATCCTGGATAAACATTTAAATTAGTACAATCAAATATTTCACATTCATTGTCTACTTTTATGTCTTTTCCAATTTCAACTATTTTATTCTTATCAATTAAAACATCACAAATAGTTTGAATATTATTTACAACATCAAATACATTACCATTTTTAAGTAATTTCATATTTTCTCCTTAGTCAATTAATGACAATTGAACCTTGTGTCTTTCCATATCAATTTTATATACCACTACATTTATTATATCTGAAACTGATAAAAATTGTGATGGGTGAGTAATTTTTTCTTTTGTAATTTTAGAAATATGAATTAATCCATCTTCTTTTAAACCAATGTCTACAAATGCACCAAAATCAACAACATTTCTAACAACACCTTCTAAAGTATCTCCAACATGTAAATCATTTATTGTTAGGATATCTTTACGTAACAATGGACCACTATACTGTTCACGATAATCGCGTAATGGTGTTTTAATAGCATCTAAAATATCATTTAATGTGAACATGTCGATATCTAAATCTACACTTAACTTCTCTACATCAATTTCATTAATTATATTTTGACATATTTCACTACCTAAACTATCAATTTTATATAATTTAATAATTTTTTTAGCTACAACATAACTTTCAGGGTGAATTGGTGTTTTATCAAGAGCTTCATCACCAACTCTAACTCTTAAAAAACCTGCAGCTTGCGTATATGCTTTTTTTCCAAGTTTTGGAACATCTAATAATGTTTTTCGATTATTAAATTCACCAAATTCATTACGATAGTTAACAATTTCTTTAGCTATTGATTTATTTAATCCTGAGATATGCGATAATAATTCAACACTTGCCGTATTTAAATCAACACCTACGCGATTAACCGCTTTTAAAATAGCGAAATCAAGGCGCTCAGTTAATTTTTTATTAGGTAAGTCATGTTGATACTGTCCAACACCAATGCTTTTAGGATCAATTTTAATAAGCTCTGACAAAGGATCTAGTATACGACGAGCAATTGAAATAGCTGATCTTTGTTCAACTGCAAGATCTGGAAATTCATTACGCGCAAGCTCACTTGCCGAATATACTGAAGCGCCTGCCTCTGATACTATTGTATAAGAACAGCTTAATTGATTTTCACTAATTAATTCCGCAACAAAACTTTCAGATTCACGAGATGCTGTACCATTACCGATAGCAATAATTTCAATTGGATATTTTTTTAATAATACCAGTAATTTATCTTTTGATTCTTTAATCTTATTAACAGGTTGATGAGGATAAATAACACTAATTTCAATCATTTTTCCTGTGTGATCAATTACCGCAAGTTTACAACCAGTTCTAAATGCTGGGTCAAATCCTAAAATCATTTTTGACTCTAATGGTGGTTGAAGTAATAATCTTTCAACATTCATTGAAAACACTTCAATTGATTTACCATGAGCAATTTCACTTTTATCTGAACGTATCTCACGTTCAACACTTGGTAATAACAGACGCTTACATCCATCTTTCACACTTTCTTCAATTAATTTTAAACAACTAGTATCAAAGCCATTTGTAACTTTACGAATAGCATAATTAATAATAAAGTTTTCATCATATTCAAAATTAACTGTAATAACTTTTTCTTTTTCTCCACGATCCATTGCCATTATACGATGAGAAGCTGTATATAATAGTTTTTCTTTATGTTCATAATACATCTTATAAACTTTTTTCTCATCTTCATGTTTTTTCTTTTCTTTTGTACTAATAAAAGCCGTCTTTTCAATACGATCTTTAACTTGCCAACGAAATTTAGGATCATCACTAACTCTTTCAGCAACAATATCTTTAGCACCATTTATTGCTTCTTCTATAGTTAATACTTGATCATTAATATATTTTAATGCTTCAACATTTACATCACCTGTTTGTTTTAGTTCCATTATAAAATCAGCAAGTGGCTTTAATCCTTTAGCAACAGCATCAGTTGCTCTTGTCTTACGTTTTTGTTGGTAAGGACGATAAATATCTTCGATTAAACTTAATTTAGCGCATGCATTTACACTTGCAATAATTTCCGGTGTAATTTTTCCTTGAACTTCAATTAAACGAATAACATCTTCTTTTCTTTTAGCAAGGTTTTGTTGATAAACAAATTCTTGTGATATAAATAGAATTTCTTCTTCATCTAAGCCCTTTGTCATTTCCTTACGATAACGAGCAATAAACGGAACTGTATTACCCTCATTTAATAAATTCATCGTGTTAACGACTTGATCCATTCCTATATTTAATGTTTTAGCGATCTTTTGATATATTTTTTCCATATTTGTTCTCCTACTTATGTATTTTAACACAATATTGCTCCATTATTTAATAATTTATAAATATTTGATTTATTATATACATTTAAAATATGTTATAATTAAGACATGGTATATTTATTCCATTGGAGGATAACATGATTGATTTTAAAAATAAAAATACACTTGCTTTATTAGCAACTTTAGCAACAGTTACCATAATAACAATTCTAGCTGTAGTCTATTACTTTATGTCATCTGCATTTAATGTTGTAATGATCGATTTTAATACAAAAACATTGCAAGATGTAAATGCTTGGGCAACTGAAAACAAGTTAGTTGAAGAACAAATCGTTTTCGAATATGAATACGATGAGACAATTGAAAAAGATGTAATTTTATCGCAAGATATTAAAGCAGAAGAAAAATTAAAAAAAGATACAGTAATAACATTTACTGTTTCAAAAGGATTTGATCCTGACCTTGAAGTTGAATTAGTTTCTTTTGTTGGTCAAGAAGAAGAATTTATTAAACTGTGGTTTGAAGAAAATAAATTTAGTGATGTCACATTCGAATTATCAGCAGACCCAAAAATTAAAGCTGGTTTATTCATTGAAATAAATATTGAAACACCTACCGCAAAACGTAGTGAAGTTATTGTGATTAAAATGTCAGTTGGTGTAAAATCAGTTGGTGTTCCAATTGTAATTCCTGATTTTTCTGATTATACAATCAAAAACATACAAGCATGGGCAACAACAAATAACATGACACTTACTCTTACTCGTCAATTTAGTGACAAAATTAAAAAAGATGGTGTTATTGCACAAAGTATAAAAGCTGGCGAAGATAGTGAAACAGGTTCAAAAATTACAGTGACCGTTTCAAATGGAGAAGCTGTTGTCATTAAAGATTTTAAAGGAATGAAAGAAGCTGACATTAAAAAGTGGGCTACTGATAATAATGTAAAAGTAACATTTGATCGTGAATATCATAAGACAATTTTAACAAACGTATTTATTGAATCAAAACCTAAAGCCTCAACTAAAGTAATTGAAGGGTCTACTATAGATGTACTTATTTCAGAAGGTAAGATTGACGTAAAAGACTTTACTGGAAAAACATATGGTGAATTTGAAAAATGGCTAACAGAAGTAAATAAAGAGCATTCTAGTAGCGCAAAATTAAAAGTTGCATACGGAAGTACTAATCCTAAATCATCTGATGTAATTGCTACTCAATCACCTAATAAGTCAGTTATTTCTCCAGAAGGAACAATAACAGTAACATTTAAAGAAGCTACAAAATATGATATTAAGTCTCAAAGTAATATAACTGTTGACGAATTTAAGAAATACTTATCTGATAATAAAATGAGTGTAGGATCAAGTTCTAGTAAATATAGTTCAATTGCTTCAGGAAAACTAATTTCTAGTGATGCTGGATCATATTTAGCATCAACAAAAATTAATTACGTAACTTCTATGGGTGCCTACGCATCTGATGGTAGTGCATATAATAATAAAACTAAAAATGAAATTAATTCTACAATCAAAGATTTAAACAACAAAGGTGCATCAATTAATACGACAGTCAATTACAATCCTCAAGTTAGTGATACAGTTGCTAAAGATAAAACATATGGGTGTTCTTTCTCTAGTAGTGTAGTTACTTGTAATATTTCAACAGGAGTGAAAAAAATTGAAGTTCCTAATTATGCTGGGCAAGCTTCTCCATGTGGTGCAGATAAAGCTTGTAGTGTTTCTGATCTTAATATAGTAATAGTTGAAGCATATGACGATAACGTAGCAGCTGGAAAAGTAATTGGTAATAGTAAAGCAGGAGAATTTGTAACTGTTGGAACTGAAATCAAAGTAACTGTATCATTAGGTGCTAAACCTGTAGAAACGGCTACTGTTCCTGCATTTGATTTTGAAATTTATGATGGAGAAACTTTTGGAACAATAAAGAGTAATATCTCCAATGTATTTACTAGTTTTACCGATTTATACTGTGTCCCATTATTTGGACCTGATCAAAACCCTGATGATATGATGGGGATTAAATCTATATCTGAAAGTGAAGGTGCTGTAATTCCAATCAATAAAAGAATCACATTTGAGATCTATACAAACGATACTTCCGCAAAAGCTGGTTCTTGTAAATAAATATTACTATTTAAAAATATAATTAGTTAGTAAAAGAATATTATTACCATTTAAATATTGGTTTGATATTCTTTTTTTTACCTTATTTTATAAATAAGATTAAAAATATAATATTATTAATTTAATTAACTATAACGAGCAATGTATATAAATTGTATCTTTAAAAAAAGCTTAGAAAGATATTTTACTAATTACAGATAGTAAGAATCCAAAAAAAACAGACCAAATTAATGGTCTGCAATATTATAATTTACTTTAACGAATGATTATTGATTATCACCTCTATCATTTATATACTAATTATTTTCTCCAATATCAATATTTTCATCATCCTTAGGTAATACAGGCTCAGAAACATTTTCTTGTGATTCATCATCTGGATTTTCAATATCAGTCGAACCATTTTCTGGTAATTTAGGATCCGTAACTGTATCTTGCGTCTCCTCTTCTGGCTGTACTACGTCAACTGTTGAACTTGATTTATCAATAATATCAAACATAATATTTCCAACAGATGTAGGAGTAGTTAATGTATACGTAATATCACCTACAACATGAGTTTTCGGCTCAAAACGTAATGTTTTATTAATTTGGAAAATATCTCTATATTCACCATTTGTTATATCTATAAACACTTCATATTTTCCAGGTTTTAAACCAGTTAAATCTATTGAAGCCTCAAAGTCAACTATAGAGTAATCATATTTAGTATTAAGTATTTCACTATAATCAATATCACTTTTACTATTTCCTGCATCGACTACTGTTTGATTCCCATTTTCATCAACAAGGATAAACTTATATTCTTGTTGCGATTCATCACTAAAATTAGTATTGAAAATAAATGATTCACCTTGTAATTTTAAAGTATTTTCCTCGAAGTCATACTCCCTCAATACAAATTTAGAATTTCTCTTTGTAGGTTTATTAATTAATTCTTCATAAAATGGATCATATGAATTGAAAGAAATATCATAGCGATATCCAAACATTGAATTTTGTTTAATAGAAACAAAATTATCATTAATATTTTTTGTAGGTGTAGTATTAACAGTTCTATTATTAAATACTGATGCTATTTTAGTAACATCACCATTAGTTATTCTATATTTCAAAGAATAATCAGATGGTGGAACTTCTTCCATATTAACCTCGAATATATAATCCATTTTTTGATAATCTTTACCATCTCCTAAATTCACTGAACTAGAATGAATAGTAGGTGTATAATTGTATATAATTTCAGTTTTATTAACTAAATCATATAGTATTAATTCATGTTTAATATTTGAATCAATAACTGCATCATAATTTGTTATAAATGCATAACCACCAATTTGTAGGATATTAGTATCATCTTTATATCCAAATTGTTTAACAACATTAACCACGCGATCTTCCAACTTTTCGATATCATCACCATCGTCAACTTGGTCTATATCGCTAACTGTCATCCATGTGTTACTTCCCATATTTTCAAAAACAAATTTCTTTGTTTTAGTAGAAAACTCACTTGGAACTTCTGATAGCAGTACATTGCTTGTTTGATTATAATCACTAAAAGTAGAGTAACTACTTGCAATTTCAAAGTAATACATACCTGCATTTAATCCATTAATATCATAATTTGTCAATGAAAAACTAGCTTGTTCTTTTTCACTAACACTACTAGTTAAAGCAATTTCTGTTTTTGCATATTTCGAATCATACATAAATAATTTATGAGTAATTGTATTTGTATCAGTAACATAAATACCTGGTCTATATGCATTACCTGATAACGACAATCCATTTTCATTAACACTCATTGATCCAACATTAAATACAAATGCGCCAGTCGGAACAGTACCACCAGTACTAATATTTTCGCCAACAATCATCTTCAATTGGCTATTTTTTACATAACCAATACTTTGATTAAAATCATAACCAGTTTTTGGTGTAACTGCATTATTAGTTTTATGATTAACTATGTTTCCATTTGAATCCACGATATTTGTAGATTGTATTTTTGTATAAGTACCATCATTACCATGAGTAATGACAATATGATCTTGTTGATAAGTACTTCCATATTCACTAGTATATAAATTTGAACTACTATCGCTTGCACTTTTTTTAATTGGTGTCTTATATTCAGGAATTACTGCTAAATCATAAGCATTATGATCTGTTAAACTACCGTCATCATTGTTATCTAACTTGTCTATATCATATGCAATAGCAGATAGTTTTTGTGACCAATATGGATCAGAAGCGTACTTAACGTTAAATCCACTTCCTTTATTACCTGCATGCGTTCCATAAAAACGTCCATCATTAACATCCATGTACCCTCTAAGATTAATTGCCATTTGATCCTCAATACTTGCAGCAGCACTTGGATATTTAGAAGCATCACCAGGACTTGCATCATATGCATTCCATCCAAACAGATTATTTTTCTCAATAGATATTTTACTTCTACCATTACCTGATTCATTAATTGCCATTGCGAATGTTAATAAAGCATTTGTACCATACGTATTTTGCGAATTAATAAATGATTGACCTTCATCATATAAAAGACTATCATGACGTCCTAAATCACCATAATCACTACTAGCTGGCTTTTGCGTGAATCCCTTTTCTGCTAAATACTTATTATAAGTACTAGCACTTACATTACTTTGACTTCTAAAAGGTAAAAACATATAATAATTATAGTATTCTCCCACTTTATTACTATAATTTCTATCACTATAATAATTTGTTGTATCATAACTATAATAAGTATTTCCAACACTCATAAAACTTGGAGCAGGTCCCACTACTATTTTATATTCTGCAGGCTGAGTTGTATTTGAATTATTTGCCCACCCAGAGTAGTAATAATAAACTAAATCTGCATAGTTACCATTTTGTTCAACTTTATAATGATTTTGTTTCACATTCACATTAAATGCGTACTCGGGATTACCATCTTTTGTATTTCCACCTAATGACATAACAACATTATTCTCCAAAAAAACCAAAGGAACTAAGTCCAATTGATTTAAATCAGTGTAACCATCAAATCCATTCATATTAACATGAACTTTTCCATTACCACTTCCATTATAACTTACAGTTTCAAATACTTCTAATTGTCTATGTTGAACTACATATGTTTTTTTTGCATTGCTTGTATTATAATTTTCATATTGATACACATTTTGAGTTGTTGTATTTCCACTTCTTCGAGGATATGAAAAAGCAACACCTTCTTTAATCGCTATAATTTTAGATGGACTAAGTGAACTGTTATGTCTTACTACATGATTGGAATTACTCATATTATCATTAGCTTCATTAAAATTACTATAACATTGAACCGTTGTGAAAGAACCATCAGAATTTGCAGTTGCAAGTTCATAGTTTCCTTCACAACCATTAGCACTTACTTCAATAACATTATTAGGTATGTTAATATATGTCGTTAGTAATAACATCACTACTAGTGCTGTCTTAATTAATTTTTTCATAATTTATCTCCTACAAATCAACTTGTATTTCAATATAATTGTCACTATTAGATAATTTTAATTTTAATTTACCTTTAAAACTTAATGCATCCTCATTATTTGAATATGTTGGTATAATGATTGTTCCTGTTGTCTTATCATAAATTTTTGAACCAATAATGTTATCATATTTTTGTGGCTTTATATTTTCGCCTAAAGCTTCAAATCCATCATTTGTTCCATCTACAATATACACTGCACTTTCTATTTCAACTTCATCACCCCATAAAGAAACGACATCTAGTTTAAAAGCATAAAGTCTTGCGGTAGATGAGAAAACATATTCCTCACTAAAACCATCATCATAAACTCGTTCAAATTGCTCACCTGTTATCTCAAAAGCGTTAGATACAGCCATTTGATAGGTTTTTCCATCAGTTATAATATCATCACTTTCATAAATAAATAAGTCTTTATTGTCACTTGATTTACTTAAATCATATGTAAAATCTTTACTATTTATCTTCAAAGAAATTTCTGAGCTCGCTTTATCAATTACTGGAATAAAGACATTCACAAAAGTGCTACCTTCTTGAGATATAACTTCAAAAAATACATTTTGCTTACCTAAATAATAACTTTTTTCTTCTAATTTAGTTACAAACGTTTCTACATCAGATAGTACAATATCTTCACTAGTTACAAATGTATCTAATTTCATATTGATTGGTTCATCTGATTTAAATCTAAATTTAGAAATAATAAATCCAAATTCAACATCATCAAATTCATAATAATCATATTCAACTAAATCCACCGTAATTTTTTCAACATTTTCATTTTCATCAGGTTTATCCATATTACCACTATCAGGTAATGTTATATTTGGACTATCGTCTATAATTACATTTTGATTATCGTAACTTAAAACAACAAATATTATAGTAAGAATTATTAATATTGCAATTGTAATTAATACTAATGTTTTTTTATTTAATTTATCTTTTATTTTAGGCATTCTTATCCCACCTTTTTTAAAGTATAACACAATTATTAATATAAATAAATATCTTATTAATTACATTGTAATATAAATATGCAATTATTTACCATTTTTTATTTTATTATAATCAAAAAAATTACCTATCATTATGATAGGTAATTAATTATTTCTTGATTAATTTATTTATTTTACTCCATCAGGATTTTTAACTTCAAAATTCCAAGAGTCATTACACATTGTTTCAATATCAAATTCTGCTTGCCAACCAAGTAATTCTTTAGCTTTTTTTGTATCAGCATAACATGTTGCAATATCACCAGGTCTTCTGTCCATGATTTCAAAAGCGATATCTTTACCACTAGCTTTTGCATAAGCATCTTTAACTTGTAATACAGAATATCCATTACCAGTACCCAAATTAATTTTTTCAACACCTAAATGATTCATTGCATACTTTACAGCCTTTATGTGTCCTAAAGCTAAATCCACAACGTGGATATAATCCCTAACACCTGTTCCATCTACAGTATTATAATCATTACCCCAAACTCTTAAAAAATCACGTTTCCCTGTCGCTACTTGCGCAATATAAGGAACTAGATTATTTGGTATACCATTTGGAGTTTCACCAATTAAACCACTATTATGGGCACCAATAGGATTAAAGTAACGAAGTAAGATAACACTAAATTCATTATCAGAAATATATAAATCTTCTAAAATTCTTTCATTAAACATTTTAGTAGTTCCATAAGGATTAGTTGTACTTAATGGAAAACTTTCATCAATAGGAACACTTGCAGGATCACCATATACTGTAGCACTTGAACTAAATACGATTTTCTTACAATTATAGCTTTTCATAACTTCGCATAAATTTAGTGTCGTTGTGATATTATTTTGATAATAAGTTAATGGAATTGAACAAGATTCACCAACTGCTTTATAACCTGCAAAATGAATAACTGCCTCAATATTGTTTTCTTCAAATATAATATTCAATTTATCTTTATCTAATAAATCAATTTCATAAAACTTAGGCATAACACCTGTAATTGTATTGATACGATTTAAAGCCTCTTTAGATGAATTATATAAATTATCAACAATAATTACATCGTAATTCTCTTTAATTAATTCTACACAAGTATGTGACCCTATATATCCTGTACCACCAGTTACTAATATACTCATTGTAATTTCTCCTTTTTATCACGATTAATTTCTTGTAATGAAAACCAATAAACAATTGAAAAACAAATAATTGCAACAACCATAGATACCATAAATGTTGCATTAAAACCAGTAAAGCCACAAGTAGACATTAATTGAATTATAGAGCCAACTAATAACCCTAAAATTGCCATATAAGTAAATTGATAAAATCTAGACATTAAGAATCTAATTAATTTAGCACCACCTAAAATACCAATAGCAGCACCAATTACGATTGGAATAAGTAATCCAATATTCATATTCGCAACACCTTCAATATAGATTGTTTGATACATACCAATAATAATTAAAACTAATGATCCACTAATTCCTGGAATCAACATTGTTATTGAAGCTACTGCCATTGATACTACACAAACAATAAATGAAAGCGGAGTAAGTGTCGTAAATAATACCTCACCACTTGCCTTATCACCATTTGCAAATGTTAATGCAATCATTAACACAAGAGCAATAACAAATAAAATCCAAGATTTACCTTGTATTTCTTCTTCTTTTTTAGCTTTAGAGTAAATTAATGGTAAACTACCAAAAACAATACCAATAAAACCAAAATATGTTTGTTGTGGATAATCAGTAAATAATAAATCCATCACGCTACTTAAACCAACAATTCCAATTATTACACCTACTCCTAATGGTATTAAAAAAGGTAAATTTTTAAATACAACTTTTAAATCAAGAGTAATTGATTCCATTAAACGATCATAAAAATTTAGTATTAATGCCATTGTTCCACCACTAACACCTGGAATTACATTCGCAACTCCCATGATAATTCCAAAAAATATAAATTTTATAGTTTCCATTTTTCTACCCCAACATCCTTAATATGTCTTGTCCTGTTGCGAAAATCATAAGTCCTAATAACATAACCATAGCACCAACCATTAATCCTTGTTCAATCTTTTGATTAACAGGTCTTCTGAATATCACTTCATATAAAACTAATACAACTCTTCCACCATCTAATATTGGTAATGGTAATGCATTGAATATACCGATATTTAATGATAAAACAGCAATTAGCCAAATATAATCATCCAAACCTTGTTCTGCTTGTTGCTTAGTAATAGTATAAATACCCACAGGTCCTGATAATTGATCTAAGTTTTTACCTTTAAATAAATCTTTAAAGGCATCAAACATCAATTCAGTTGTATAAATTAACTGACTTGCTCCACTTTTTACACCATCAATAAATCCCATTTTAAAATGTTCATATGAAGGTGAGATACCAATTAAAAAACGGCCAGATACTTCATCATATTTTGGTGCTATATTTACTGTTTTACTAGTTCCATCTGACATAACTGTATAAATAAGTGAATCTTCATCTTTTATATTATCATACTTAGATAAATCCGTAAATGTTTCAGGATATAAAATAGTTCCATCACTGTATTCAACACTGATTATTTCATCATTAACTTTTAAACCGGCGATATCTGCAGGTGAATTTTCTACAATACTACCAACTTGTGGTATATCAATCATTTGATCATATCCTGTTGATATAAATACATACGAAAATAAAATCCATGCAAACAAGAAATTCATAAAAATACCGGCTAACATAATAATAATTTGCTTAAGTTTATTAACGCCCTTAATACTTCTTTCAAATCCTATTTCACTGTCATCACATTTTCCTTCAATAGCTGTTTCTGCTTCACCAGCCATTTGGCAAAATCCACCAAGAGGTATTGCTCTTATTGTATAAAGTGTTTCTTTGCCCTGATACTTTAAAAGTTTTGGGCCCATACCAATAGCAAATTCTCCAACATAAACATTAAATGCTTTAGCTGCAAGAAAATGACCTAATTCATGAATGAAGACAATAACACTTAGTAAAACAATAAAATAAATTATACCCATTAAAACTCTCCTTGTATTTTACTAGTAACATATTCACGCGCTATTAAATCATATTTAAAGATATCTTCGAAACTAATATCTTTTTCATAAGGCAAATTTTTAACAGCATCGATAACTAGTGTTTCTATATCTAAAAATTTAATTTTTCCTTCAAGAAACTTTTGGTTACAAACTTCATTTGCCGCATTTAAATAAGCCGGAAGATTCCCTTGTAACTCGCCTACTTCATAAGCAAGTTTTAATAAAGGAAAACGTTCAAAATCAGCTGGCAAAAAAGTTAAACTTCCAATTTTCGCAAAATCCAATTGTTCACTATTAGCAATATTAATATGTTGTGGATATAATAAACAATACTGAATTGGTAAACGCATATCTGCATTTGAAAGTTGAGCTATTATTGAATTATCTTGATATTCAACCATAGAATGAATAATACTTTGTGGATGCATAATAACTTCAATGTTTTTAAATGGTATATTAAACAACCAAAAAGCTTCAATAACTTCAAATCCTTTATTCATCATAGTTGCACTATCAATAGTAATTTTTGCACCCATACTCCAGTTCGGATGATTAAGTGCTTGTTGTACTGTTACATCTTTTAATTCTTCTCTTGTCTTGTTTCTAAAACTGCCACCTGAAGCTGTTATAATTAACTTATTAACCTCAGAAAGCTTATTCCCTTGTAAAGCTTGAAATATTGCACAGTGTTCACTATCAATCGGAAATATATTAACATTATTTTCAATAATTAACTCATTGATAAATTTACCAGCCACAACTAATGTTTCTTTGTTCGCTAATGCGATATCTTTTTTATTTTTAATAGCACTAACAGTAGGTCTAAGTCCTGCAAATCCTACAAGTGCATTTACTAAAATATCATAATTACTTAAATTCGCAAGTTCAACCAATCCATCATCCCCATATACAAATCTAATATTTGCATATTTAGATTGAAGATATTCACAATCATGTTTATTCATGACACAAACTAATTCACATTTCACAACTTTCAGTATTTCTTCACATTTTTCAATATTTTTACCAATACTAAACGCTACAATTTCAAGTAAATCATTATATTGTGCACAAACATCAATTGTCTGTAATCCAATTGATCCACTTGCACCAAGTAAAACTATTTTTTTCATAATAAGCTCCTAACCAAAATAGGCATAAATATTCATAATTGAAATAAATATTATTAAATTAAATATCAATGAATCGATACGATCCAAAACACCACCATGCCCGGGTAATAAATTACCAAAATCCTTTACATCCAAATGACGCTTAATAGCACTAAAAGCTAAATCTCCAATTTGCGAAACAACCGGAAGACATATTGCTGATACTACAATAATTATTGTATTAAAATCAGGCAATACAAAATAAGCAAATAATAATGACATTACAGCACCAAGTACCCAACCGCCAATTGAACCTTCAATTGTTTTTTTAGGTGATATACGCGGATTAAGTTTATGTTTACCAAAAAATCTTCCAGTAAAATATGCACCAGTATCACACATATATGTCGCTATTAAAATAAAAAACATAATATTTTTATCTAGTAAATAAATTGCTTTAATTGCATAGACAGTAAATAAAACTAAACATATTACCGTAAAAACAATTGATATTTTATCTACTGACATTTCTTCATTTGATATAACAAATATAAATAGTATCAACAACAATATTGGTAACATTATAATTACAAAATCAAATGACAATATTAAACTAGATAAGATGTATCCCACTGTTGTTGCATATAAAAGATAATCAAATTTTTTAAAACAACTACTAATTATTTCAAACATACCAAACAATACAAATAAAATAATTAATGCATCTAACATTAATCCACCAAAAAATAACGGTGGAAAAACAAATGCCATAATTGCAAATGACGTTATCATTCTTTGCATCATGATTTAGCACCACCAAAACGACGGTCACGTTTATTAAATTCATCATAACATTCATTCAACATTAACGGTGTAAAATCAGGCCATGCTACATCAATAAACTTTAACTCTGCATAAGCAAGTTGGTAAAGCAAAAAGTTTGAAATACGATATTCACCTGATGTCCTAATCATTAAATCAACACTTGGAAAATTTGACGTCATTAAATATTCATTAAATGATTCTTCACTTAAATCATTATCACGTTTATTATTAATGACATCTTCAGTATATGCTTTAATACCTAAAATAATTTCTCTTTGTGATCCATAATTCATTGCAAAATTAAGAACCATCGATTTATTGTTTTTTGTTTGTTCTATTGCCTTTAATAGTACTTTAGCAGTATCTTTAGGAAT
>CAMQTJ010000021.1 GCA_947037125.1 uncultured Holdemania sp. | reverse complement strand
CTATTGAATTATAATATCTTAAAAATTCTACATCTTCAAAATCTTTAATTGTAAAGTCTCTACCTTCATAATAATAATTACCAGTAGTTGCATTAATTGGATCTAGTACTTCACACATCCCATTTGAACAATCAGGTCCACGATCAACATAGATTGCTTCATAAACGATTTCTTTAATAGGTGGGGTATATACATCTTTACTCACTTTTGGATTATCTTTACTTAAACGAATAAATAATTGATCATCTTGTTTTACTTTATTTGTTGTAAGTTGATTATCTTTTTTAATTTGATCAATAGTTACACCATAATATGAAGAAATACTTTTTAAATTATCTCCAAGTTTTACTTTATAGTTTATAAAACCATCAGTTCTAAATTCTGTATTACTTGTAGAACTTCCTTTTTCTACACTTACTTTATATTCATAAGGTAAATCAAATTCTACGGGTATATTTGTAAAGTAATCAGTTGTATAATTTATTTCATTTTTCGGATAATCCTGTGTTCCTGAAATATGATTTGTTTTATAAATTGGATCTTGAAAATATTTATCAGTGTTTTTTGAATAAAAACTACCTAAAATATTATTTTCATCTTTTTTAACTAAATCAAATCTTACTTTACTATCAGGTTTCGCAATCCCATCAAAACTTAAACCATAAAATTCTGCATCTTTTTTACTAAATACACGCATTTCAGTATCAAAAGTATTAATATTTAATCCTGGATCAACATCCCAGGCATCTCGATATTGCACAACAACTTTTGGTCTTGAGCCAGTTGATTCACTTGTAAAGACATTTGGTAAACTACCACTTGATTCATCTGTTGATTTTATCTCTATGACGTTGTTTACACCATGATATATATCAGAAATATAACTTGTAATATCAAAAGATTGATATCCTACATAAGAACCTATTGTTGTAGTTGATACATGTGATGTACCTGGTTTATTACTCCAACTAATATTTGCTACATCACTATAGTCATTTGTCTTACCGATTTCTATTGTATTACACTGCTTAGGTTCATTTACTTTTTTATATAATTTTAATTGTGCTCCTTCGATTATTTTGTTTGAACCAAGTCCTAAATCCCCTACATGAACATATGTACGAGCAATTCCAAAGCCTCCTGGAACGTGTGAAAAATGTCCAGTATCATACCCTACAAATAGATCAGAATATTGGCTTGTAATATTTGGATTTTTAGAACGATTATATGAAGTACTAATATTAATTTCAGTTGCCTTATTAATTGTGTTTGTGCTTAATTTATAAGGAAAAGCTAACATTTCACTCTTTTCAATTTGACTTAAGGTAATTGACACGTGTAATGATTGATCATCAGTTTTATAATCAAAAAGTAAAGGAATATTAACTCCATTATTATCAACAAGTGTTGGTTTTGTATAAACATAAACTAATTTACCATCTTCAGCTTTAAATAATAAAGCTTCATCTAAATCTTCTACAACTAAATTATTTTTATCTATTACAAAATCAATTGTCTTTGTATCAGTAGGTCCATTAATATAGTAATTTGTTTGTACCCTATTACCATCTAAACGATACTCCATGTCAATATTATCATATGCTTGTGTATATAAAATTACATTCTCGGCTACTATATAATTTTCTAAATTAGCGCTTTGATTTTGTATATTAAAAATCCGATTATTTTTATCTGTTATTGTTATTTTATCATTAGCTAATTCAAATTTATAATCACCATATTTATTACTATAAATAGGCAACGATTTAAAATCACTAATATTATTTAACGTGTTATCAATATCGATATATTGTTCATCTACCAATATATGAATTGGTTCAAAAAATGTCTCGCAAACATAACTTCCATCTGTTAACTTATATGTTTTTGAATTAATTGTTCTAAGATTTATCACTTCACTATCAACTGAATAGGTGCTTTCCACATTTACAATTGTAGGCTCTTTTGGAATGATAGTTGGTTCTATTGTTGGTTCTATTGTTGGTTCTAATGTTGGTTCTAATGTTGGTTCTATTGTTGGTGCTATTGTCGGTTGTATTGTTGGTTCTATTGTTGGTTCTATTGTTGGTGCTATTGTTGGTTCTAATGTTGGTTCTATTGTTGGTTCTTTTGTTGGTTCTTTTGTTGGTTCTTTTGTTGGTTCTTTTGTTGGTGCTATTGTTGGTGCTATTGTTGGTGCTATTGTTGGTGTGCTTGTTTGCTGTATGTTTTCTACATCATTAACAACACGATTATAATACTTACCATAACTATCATCAACTTGTGCTTTACTAATTTGATCCGCTAATACATATAAAGGATTAGATAGTGCATCAAAAATCATAATCATACTAAATAAGGCTGCTAAAATTCTTTTCCAGTTGTTATTAATTATTTTCTTCATCATTTATATCCTCACTAAAATTATATTCATATTCAACTAAGCATCTATTTTCATAATGCTTTTTATATTCAAAAAATGTTTTTTCAACATTACCTAATGTTTGGTAATTTTGTACTTCAACCAATTCAATTAAGTCAATAAATAATTGCTCTTGAATTTTTATTTGTTCATGATTTTTCAATTCGGTTTTTTTCAATAGTTTTGTATATGCCTCTAATCTACTATTATAGTCATCCACATCTTCTTTCCATTGGTTTGTACATAAATTACTTGATGCAATCAAATCATTTAGATTATTCATCATAAATTTCATCGAATAACAAGGACTTTTCATTTTTTCATCTGTTAGATTATCATCTTCTTTAATTATTGTATTATTACTACATGAAAATAATAATAGAAATAACATAAGCAAACAAATAACCATTGCAACATGTTTTCGCTTAATAATTAACTTTTTCCATTCAAATATAATTTTATCCATAATATTCTCCCTATTAAGAGCTTTTTTAGTAATAACCTTAAAGGTAATAATAAAAAAGCAATTAAAATGATTGTAACATTGGTATAAAAATTATCATAGGTATTGGTATAATTGGCACATATTTTGAGTATATTAACATTATTTGTTATAAATAAATTTCTTTAAAGCTTAATATTAAATATTACATAAAAAAAGATTGAAATCGAACAAGTCGAAATTCAATCCTAAATTTATTTAAGCTAAATCATTATCAATTAAAGCATCTTTATAAAATTTACTATTTACATAAACATCTTGCTTAAAAACATTACGTTTATGTTTTTTAATTGTGATAATTTCATAAACTAATACACCTAAATTAGATACTAAAGATAAAATACTTATAACTAATAATGCTGTTTCATTATTTGCACTAGCAACAGCAAATTGTGATGTGCTTGCAAAAGCTGGTATTGTTAAAGTAAACATCGCCCATAAAGCTAAAGTTTGTGCACGATGTTGTAACCATGCCCCTTTTCTAAAGAACAATTCTGCGATTAAACATGCAATTAAAGGTAGCACAGCTGCATAAAATGCACGATCAGAAATACAATTTAAACAATATGATAAATTCCAAATTGAATAAGCAATTACCCAATAAATTGATTGGTCAGGCCAAATCATATCTTGACTCTTTTTCTTACTAATTACAATTCCCATCCAACCTGAAATTGTTATAATACTAATAACACCTGCAACTGCATTTATTGCATTCCATGGACCACCAATGATCGTTAAACCATTTTCAATAGTGTTTAATCCCATACATTCAATATCACGCATAATAGCTTCTAAAATATTAACTGCTAAGATAATTGCCGGTAACAATAAAACCCATTTTGCTACTGCACCTTTTTTATGTCTAACATACATAAAACATAATACACCAGATAGTGATGAATATGTTTTAACCCATGCAAACCAATAACCAGAAGTTGATCCACTACCTGATGTATTTGGCCATACAAATATTGTTAAGACAATTGGTAACACTAAATAAAACGCAAGTGAAACATATTTGTTTCTTCTTGTAATTTCATTAATAAATACTAACATGAATAATACAAAACCTGCCATTAACCATGTTGACATTGGTATACTTTCAAACATCATATTAAATCCCCACCTTCATAAAATGTATATAAACCATAACGCCAAGTAAAACTAAATTGATAATCATAAATGCTATTTGAGCACCATCTTTTTTTGTTGCAGCAACAAATTTAGTAAATGCACTACTTTCAAGTTTTTCTTCAAGAAATTGTTTATTAGCGATTTGAATAACACCACCAATAGTTAATGAATTAGCTCTAATTAATAACCAAAACCCTGGATTACCTAATAATAGCATACTGATTAAAGGTGTTGCTAAAATACCAACATGAAGCTTTGAAACACTTGCACTAAATTCATTAGTAACAAATATAAAGTTCCAAATTGTATATGCAACTATCCAACAAACGATCCCTATAACATTTGCAGTAGTAGCTGTATAATATACACCAAGCCATGTTGCTGTAATTAAAGGTATTGTAATTGTTAAAACAATTCCTGAAATTACATTATAATATTTTTTAATTTTAAAGTCTGTAACTGTAGCTTCTAAAATATTAATTGCTAAGAAAATCATAACAATTTTCACATATAAATCACCATCAAATAAATTGAATGCTGCTAATACAATTAATGTTCTCATAACAACTAATGTAGATAGTTTCATTTTTTCAAAGAATACCATCTTCAATGTTAATAAAACAGCAATTGGCATAAGAACATTAAAAACTAAGTTAATATAAATTGGCTGATACATCGAACCAACTGATATTAATAAAATAACAATAGTAAATAGTAATAAAAATGCATTTCCACTTATTTTACCAAGGTATTTATTCATCATATAATTATTTCCAAATCACTAATAGGGAATGCTTTACATGAATGAATGAATCCAAATTTTTCATCAGAGTGTCTTAATAAACTACCTTTTGATAAGAAGACATTACCTGCAACTAATTGAACTTTACATAAGCTACATTCACCACTTCTACAACAAACATTTACTCTTACTTTATTTCTTTCTAAAGCTACAAGTAAAGATTCATTAGCATTACATTTAACTTTAATATCTTTATTAATCGTTAATGTAAATACTTCACTACCATTAAGTTCTGCTGGCCAACCATTTTCAGTTACAATATTTGGACTTGAACCAAACATTTCACGTCTAATCCATCTTGATTTAACTTTTAATTCTTCTAATTGTTTCACAACAAAATCATTCATGATTTGAGGTCCACAAATATAAAATGTTGAATCATCAATATCTTGTACAAGTTTACTAATAATATCTTTATTAATAAAACCAACTTCAGTTACAACTTTTTCATCTTTATTAGTTAATACTAAATCAAAACTAAAGTTGCTATGTTTGCTTGCATATTCTTGTAATAAGTCTAAAAATAATACACTTGCATAATCTTTACAACCATAAATTAATTTAATGCTACGTTTTTGACCTTTATCTAAAGCCTCACTAAGCATTGAAATAAATGGAGTAATACCAGAACCACCTGCAATAAATACTGATTTATCAGAATGGAAAATTGGATTAAAGACAAATTCACCAGCTGGATTTGATGCTTCAAATACATCATTTAATTTAACTTCATTAAGCATAAAGTTTGAAACAAAACCATTAGGCACTCTTGCAATTGTTAGTTCATAATAAGCTCGTTGTTTTGATGAAGAACTAATTGAATAAGGACGAGAAGTTCTTACTCCTTCAATTACCGTAAAGATATTTAAATATTGACCACTTTTAAATACAGGCAACATGCAATCATCACTAACTAATCTAAATGTCTTAACATCTTTATTTACTTCAATGATTTCATTAACTCTAAGTTTTAAATTATCATTATGATACTTATTAATTGTTCTATCAGTACGATCAGCATTAATTGAATAATCTGTACCTGTTTTCTTTAGTGCATCAATTTGTTCAATAACATTTTTACCATTTTGTAAGGTACTAAGTACCGTTGTCTTAAAATCTGCCATTATTTTGCCCCTTTCAAAATACCATCAGCTACAGTTGCACCATATAAATAATTTGGTCCAAACCCACAAACATTAACCCAACCATTTGCGAATGTTAAGTTTTCAATTTGGTCTTCTCTTGGAAAGAAGAATACTGATTGATTTAAATCTTGTTCAAATCCATAAATGGAACCTTCTGGATGATGTAAATAATGCATATGAGTTAATGGTGTTGCAATTTCAATTTCCTCAATATGACTTCTAATTCCCTTAAATTTTTTCTCTAAACGCTCAATGATAATATCACAAGCCTTATATTTTGTATCATAATATTCATCTTCTGCAAGTTCCATCCACGCCTTACCATATTTTAAAGTACCAGCTGTAATTACACTAGTTCCCTCAGGTGACACTTTAGGATCATCAACTGTATAACATGTAGTTACTAAAGGATCTGTTGTTGGCATTAATTCATAAGCATTTTTGAATGCATTATTACAATCAGCATCTTCATAAATTAAGTTAAATGAATCAGTGAAACCAATTTCATCAGGTGGACAATCTAATCCGATAAAACATGTAAGTGCCGAAATACCTACTGTATATTGACGATATTGATCAATCGCACTTTGTGGTAAATCTTTTTTGTCTAATAATTTAAAATATGTGTCAATAGGTGAAGCATTTGAAATAACATTATCACATGTATATTCATTACCAAATTCATCAATAACTCCTACTGCTTTTTTATTTTTCACGATAATTTGTTTAACACCACAACTAAGTTTCACAATTCCATCATGTTGTTTAATTGATTCAACCAACGCTTGAGAAATTACTTGTGATCCACCACGTAAATAATAAGGCTTATCTTCAATATAAATTCTTGTACATTTAGCTAAAATAGAGAATGGGAATCTTTCAGGTGGCATACCCATAAAACACCAATAAGTATTCAAACATAATTGTAGCTCTTTAGTTTTAAAGAATTCATCCATTACATCTTGTGTAGATCTCATTGCATATTTTGCAAGTGTAGGGTATTTTTTCGAAAATAGTTTACTAACTACAAACTTTTTAAGATCACTTGGTTCACCAGTTGAGTTTGCTTGTGCCTTTGCAAAGTCTTCTGATTCATCAAAAAAGCTATAAACAACTTCATAATAACGAAGAATATTTGCTTTTTCTTCAGGAAATCTTTCAATTAAGACATTTTGTGCATCAACTCTATTAGTAGGTAGTGCACATGTAAAACCTGATGGTAATACTACTTTATATAATGATTCAATTTCAATCCAATCAATCTTATCTTCAATACCATATTCAGAAAATAATTTACGTAAATCTCCAGGCTTTTCTGTAGAACCCATTGAACTTAACTGGTGTAATGCTACTTCAAATTCAAAACGTCCACGTCTAAAACTTGTTCCACATCCTCCAGGTACATTGTGTCTTTCTAATACTAAAACTTTTTGTCCCTTTGTTGCAAGGCGTGTAGCTGCTGATAAACCACCATTACCTGCCCCTATAATAATCGAATCAAAATGCATAATTAATCCTCCTTAAGATTATATAAATTTGTAAAGGTAATATATTTTATTACCTTTACAGTTAATAACAAACACTATCAATAAGCTTCAATACTTTTAATTAAAAATTCTTTACCACTAATAACTTCCATATCACGTATTCCACAATTAGGACAATACCCATTATTTTTAATAACATTAAAATTAGTTGTACAACCATTACAAATAGCAATACCTTCAATTGTTTCAAGTTCAATGATTGTATCTTCAAACATAGTATTTTCTACAGCTGGTGCAAAACAATCTAATAAATATTTTTTTACAATAGTTGATAATTCACCTATTTCTAAAGTTATTTTACTTACTTTTTCTAATTCATTTTCTATAACTATTTGTTCAACACTTTTAATAATTTCATAACAAATACTTAATTCATGCATTGTTTATTCCCCACTATCAAAGATATCTTTAATTTTTTTAATTGCAATTTTACCTTGACGTTTAATAACATGCTTTACAACAGCAGGTTTAACGTCTTCATAAACTAGTGATTTATTATCATAAACACGAACTAATTTAATTGCATCAAATTTACACTTAGTAGTACATTGACCACAACCAATACACATATATTCATCAATAACACTTGCACCACATCCAAGACAACGCTTTGTTTCTTTAAGCATATCGGCCTCGGTAATAACAAGACGGTTATCTTTAAACTTATCTGTATCATGATTATGTTTAACACTTGCTCTATGGGCAACATCATAACTATCTAGATTAAGATTTTCTTTATCAAAACTATGGTATAGACGTCTGTCACGACCATTAACTAAACTTTGTCCAACTTTTACAAAACGATGAAGTGATATAGCACCCTGTTTTCCTGATGCTATTGCATCAATTGCAAAGCGTGGTCCTGTATAACAATCTCCACCTGTAAAGATGTCTTTTTGATTAGTTTGGAAAGTAAATCCATCAGCAATAATTGTATTATTTGGATTAAAAGTTACATCACTTCCAACAAATAAATTTTTATAATCAATTGCTTGACCAACAGAGATTAATACTTTTTCACATTCAACAACTATTGTGTCATTTTCATCATATACTGGAGCAAACTTTTTGTTTGCATCAAAGACACTTAAACATTTTTTAAATAGTACACCTGTAACTTTATTATTATCATCTAAGATAATTTTTACAGGTCCATATGAATTATTGATAACAATATTTTCACTTAAGGCTTCATCAATTTCTTCAACAAGAGCAGGCATTTGTTCACGATTTTCTAAACAGAAAATATTAACTGAAGTATTTTCACATCTTACAGCAACACGAGCAACGTCAATTGCAACATTACCACCACCAATTACTACTACTTTACCGCTGATTTCATCTTGTTTTCCTAAGTTTGTATTAACTAAAAAATCAACACCAGATATTACATCTTGGCTATTTTCACCTTCAATGTTTAATTTTCGACCAAGTTGTGCACCTACTGCAACATAAAATCCTTTAAATCCTTGAGTTCTTAATTCATCAAGTGTTACATCAGTACCAACTTCAACACCTGTCTTAAATTCAACATTCAATGCTTTTAAGATTTCGATTTCTGCAGATACAACATCTTTTTCTAATCTAAAACTTGGTATTCCTAAAGTAAGCATTCCACCTAATTTTTCATGTTTTTCAAACACAGTAACTTTATAACCATGTACCGCTAAATAATATGCACATGATAAACCAGCAGGACCTGCTCCAATAATTGCAATTTTTTCTTCATAATCATGTTTAATTTTTGGAATAAAACGATTATTTTCATTTAAGTCTTGTTCAGCTATAAACTTTTTAATTTCATCAATTGCGATAGGTTCATCAATATCAGATCTTGTACATGCTGATTCACATGATCTTGGACAAATACGTCCACATACAGCAGGAAATGGGTTTTCGTGCTTAATTAACTCTAATGCTTCTTTATATTTACCAAGTGACGCTAATTTAATATATCCTTGAATTGAAATATGTGCAGGACAATTAGTCTTACATGGACTTGTTCCAGAATCTACAACATCATCACGATTTGTACGATAATCAGTATTGAAACGATCAGGTGTCCACTCCATGTTACGAGGAGTTTCAATTTTCTTTTCTTTGATTGGCTTAATTGTACATAGTTTTTGACCAAGTTTTAAAGCATTAGTTGGACAGTTTTCAACACATTCACCACATGCAACACATTTATCTTTATCAATTTTCGCAAGATAGTTACTTCTGATCATATCAGTATTTTTAAACATGTTACCAATTCTTACTGCATAACATGAACAACCACAACAATTACAAATTGCATGCGTTTTTCCTGATCCATCAAGATTTGGAATTTGGTGCATTAATCCATTATCTTCAGCTCTACGAATAATTTCATAAGCTTCAGCTTTTGTAATTTCACGCCCCTTATTAGTTCTAATATAATATTCAGCTGCATGATCTAATTGAATACACATATCCTCTTTTAAATGTCCACAACCTTCACCAAGTGCTTCTCTTGATGTACGACAAGAACAATCAGATACCGAATAACGATAAGCACCTTCTAAATAACCTGAAATCTCTTCATATGATGCTTTTCTTGTTTCTCCATCAATTGCTCTTTCAATAGGTATAACACGCATAACTCCAACACCCATTGGAAACTTACCAATACTTTTTGGTCCAAGAATTCTTCCATACTCTTCAAATGCCTTCGCTATTTGTGGATATTTTCTTACGTTTTCTTTATTATTACACATCATTTCCATAATTCCTGGAACCCATAATTCATACCAAAATCTATCTTCACCAGATTTACTATCTACAAGACATATTCCATGATCTGCAAGTTCCCAAACTAATTTATGTGTTAATTCTACTGATTTGTTTGATAATTTAGCTAATTCAGGAATTGATTTTGGAACTCTAAATTCCATACACAATGCAACTTCAGCCATTTCATCAGTAATTACAGGCTCCATTATATAATATCTTGGATCTTCTACTGTTATTCCATTTTTGCTACCCATTTTAGTTCTTGTAACTTTGTTTGCAAATTCTAATACTTTTAATTTAACTTCAGCCATTAGTATTCTCCCCATTGTTTAACTTGTGCAAGTAACCATTGTGATGCTTCTTCAACCCCAAATCCTGTTCTTGATGATATTTCAATAATCTTAATATTTGGATTAAGCTTTAAAGCTCTTTCTTTACATTTATTCACATCAAAATCAAAATGCTCTAATACATCAATTTTATTAATTAATAATAAATCACAAATAGTAAACATTAATGGATACTTTAATGGTTTATCATCCCCCTCAGGAACACTTAAAATCATTGCATTTTTTACTGATCCTGTATCAAATTCTGCAGGACAGACTAAATTTCCAACATTTTCTAAGATAACCACATCAATATCATCTACCCCTAAACCATTCATACCTTGACGTGTCATATCAGCATCTAAATGACACATACCACCTGTATGAAGTTGAATAACTTTTGCCCCTGTTTTTTCAATTGTAACAGCATCCACATCACTGTCGATGTCCGCTTCCATTACCCCTACTTTCAAATCTTTTTGTAACAATGGTATTAATTTAGTAAGCGTTGTTGTCTTACCAGATCCTGGTGATGACATTAAGTTTAATAAAAATACTTTTTTCTCTTTTAATTCTGCTCTTAATAAATCAGCTTGTTGATTGTTGTTTTTAAAAACACTCTCTTTTATTTCTAGAATTTTAAACGCTTTCATTATTTCTCCTATCGATGATAAATCATCCTATGTTAATATATTAACAGGTTAAAAAAAGTATTACATTAATTTTTTCACAATTGTACTAGCTTATTTGTGATTTATTTGATAAAATATAACTATGATGTTTGGTCAGACCAGGAAAAGAGATAAATATGGAATTTAATGAAATTGTTGCACCAACTTTAAAAGAGCTATTTGTAAGTGAAATAACTAAAAAAATAATCTCAGGAGACCTTGTGGTAGGTGAAAAATTACCTCCTCAAAGAATAATGGAAGCAAAAATGAAAGTTAGTAAGACCATAATAAACTCAGGTTTAAAGGAATTAGAAAAGACTGGATTTATCACAATTGAACCACGAGTTGGTGCATTTGTTGCGGATTATACCAGAAATGGTAATATAGATACACTGCTTGCAATCATTAATTTTCATGGTGGATTACTTGATCGAAAAACCTTTGATTCTTTGATGGCTTATCGTTTATATAATGATAGTGAATGTGCATATCTTGCAGCAAAAAATCGTACAGATGAAGATGTAGTAATTCTTAGAGATTTACATAAACAAATGCAAAATGCAAGCAATCCAAAAATGCTAGCGGAATTAAAATTAGAATTTCAAAAAGCTATTTATTATGCAACACAAAATAATATCTATTCTTTAGTTTGTAATTCGTTTTCAAAACTTAATTTATTGTTTAGTGAAATCGTCTTTAATAATATTGATTCATCAGCCAATAATATATTCATGCAAGAATTAATTGATGCAATTGAAAACAAACAAAGTGAACGTGCAGGTGCCCTTATGAGTAAATTAATGAAAACAAGAATTAATCAGTTAAAAACTTATTATTTTAAATAAATTTACTTATTATGAGATTGATTAATTAGAAAAACCCAAGAACAATTTTCTTGGGTTTTATTATTTTATAAAATTATATTATTGTTATGGTACTTTATAACTACATTCATATAACATTTATACCAAAACGGTATTGATATTGATATTGATATTGATATTAAACATTCTTATATTTTATAGGATTCCTACAAGAACACCTAAACAAGAAATTACAATAATCCATAAAAGTATAGTCGTTGTTTTAATGTTTTTACCAAGTAAATAATATATTCCACCAGTTAAACATAATGGTAATAATCCTGGCATAATTTGATCAATGTATGATTGTATTGACGCCATTGCTCCTTCTACACCAACTTCAAGTGGTATTTGAATACTAACTGTGGTAGCAATCATACCACCTATAACCATTAATCCCACAATTGAAGCTACTTTAGTTAATTTGCTTACTACATCATTTCCATCCATATTAGCGAAAAACTTAACTCCATATTTAAATCCAAAATCTAAGCAATAATATCTTGATAAAAATCCTGGAATATTAATAATTAGTAAAAACGCAATTGGCCCTACTATACTTCCGACTGTTGAGAAGGAAACACCAATCCCTATAGCAATTGTTAATAAAGTTCCCCAAAAGAATGAATCACCAATTCCGGCCATCGGCCCCATTAAAGAAGTTTTTACGGCGCTTATTGATGATGCTTCAAAATTCTCATTATTTGCATTTTCTTCTTCCATCGCACCTGTTATTCCCATTAATAATGATACAACATGAGGTGTACATGACATAAATTCTAAATGTCTTTGTAATGCTTCAGCCATTTTTTCTTTATCATTGCCATATAATCTTTTTAATATTGGTATCATTGCGTAACAATAGTTCATATTTTGTTGTCTTTCATAGTTCCAAGCAGCATCAAGCGTACAAGATCTTCTAAATACTTGCCACCAATCTTTTTTTGTTATTAAAGAATTTGATTCTACTGTCTTTTTATTAGAATTCGTTGTCATCAACATTTACCTCCATATTATTTCCTGTTTTAGTATGAAAAATCAACAATGCTATAACTAATCCTACTAAAGCAATTCCAAATACTGGTAATTGGAAATATGCTGCTAGTAAAAAACCAGCAAGTAAGTATGCAAACAATTCCTTTGTAAGTAACATTTTCGCTAACATTGCAAAACCTATTGCAGGCAACATACCAGCTGCAACATCCATTCCTGTTATAATAAATGCCGGTATTACTTCAAGTACTTGTTCAATTACAGGTATTCCAATATAAAATGCAAAACCTACTACTAATGCTAATATTAATTTATTACCAATTGATGATAAAACAACAATTCTTTCTACCGCCTTATAGTCACCTAATTTTGCGTATTTATCTGCCATATGACTTGAAGATGTTAGAACAAACATCATCAATAAATTATCAAATAATAAAACAAGTGTCGCAACTGGAACTGCAAGTGCTACTGCTGCACCAATATTTGAACCAGATAAAATAACAAATGATGTACCTATAATAGTTCCAGATACCATATCTGGTGGATTTGATGCCCCAATTGGTACTGCTCCAAGAAATATTAATTCCAAAGTAGCACCTATTTGTATCCCAAGTGTTAAATCCCCCAATACAAGCCCTACAAGAGGTGCTACAATTATTGGACGATTTGACATAGTTGACCCTATATAACAATGCATATAACTAATAAATGCAACTAACACTATTAGTAATGATTGTACAACTAAATTTGTATTCATATTTTATTCTCCCTTTATAAGATCCATTATATTTTTTTTGGTTTCACTTGGTACAAGTCTTACTTCCAATTCAATATTTTTACTACTCATGATCTTGATTAATTCAATATCTTTAGCACTTACATAAACTGCTTTTGATAGTTGTTTCCTATCTTCTTCATTTTTCATTCCGCCTATATTGACTGATGTAATAGCTGCTACTTCATTAGTAAGTTTAAATACATCTTCTATACTTTCGATAATTATAAATAAGTTATATTTATCTGTTATTCCTGAATTAAGTGCCTTGATAGAATCTTGCATGCTTTTCATTACAAGTTTAACCCCTGTAGGCTTGGCAAGTCTTATTGCACTCATTTTAAGTTCGTCATTCATTAAATTATCACTAGCAATTAAAATACAATCAGCATCTAAAAATTTAGTCCAAGAAAACGCTACTTGTCCATGCAATAGACGATGATCAACTCTTACACATTTAATCATATATTATTTCTCCCTAATTTTTCTTACAGCATCTATCATTGTTTCTACATGTTTTATATCAACATCACCTGTATCAACATATGTATCTTTAAAATAGCTACCAACTATCGATGCATCCGCATAATCAAACTGTTTTTCACAATTTTCTGGTGTTAATCCTGCTCCAATAACTAGAGGGAAATTACCAATTATATTTCTAAACTCTATAATTTTATCCAGTGATGTTTCTTCGCCAGTTTTATCTTGTGTTACTACTATTGCATCACAACGACTCATACCAATAATCAAATCTTGTTCAACTGTTCTTTGTGATAAATATGGTTGATATTTAAATCTAACTCCACCAATTACATACCCATTAAAATCACTACGATATTTATTCATGAATGCTTCAAAAGAAAAATCATCTCGTGGTTTTAAATGACCTGCAACAGAGTCTAATTGAACAAAGCTTGCATTGAAACGTTTAGCTAAATCAAATCCCATCGCATCCATATTTAGGCAATTTACACCATAAGGAATATTAATTTCACTAGATTGCAAATAAGTCAACACGCGTTCCATATCATAATAATTTCCATAATAATTTTCTACAATTATTGCATCTGCACCACCATTAATGTATTTTTCAATTTCGACTATTGCTCTTTCATAAATCTCTTGTGAATTATCGCCCTTAAGATGAAGCATTGCAAATATCGGTTTTTTATTTCTAAATATTTCTAAAAAATTTTTTTTCATCATACGCTCCTAAAAATCCTCTTCTATAATTTCTGTATTTAATTTTATTTGTTGAATACCATCTTTTGCACTTTGTAATAAATCATCTATATCATCACTTGTTAATTTAGTTGATTTGCCTAATAATACTTCAAGTGCAATATTTAAATTTAGTCCAGCTAATACTACTACATTAGTATAAATTGTAAGTAATGACATCGCCGTACATACACTTGCGCCAAATAAATCTGTTAATATAATATATTCAACTTCGCTATTTTCGATTATTTCTATTCTTAATTCGTCTGCAAACTCCGTTGCACTTGCTCCAGGATATAAACAGTAAATTTTTATATCATTAGCTAAATCTCCTGCAATCATAGTTAATGAATTTTTAATACCAGAAGCAAAATCTCCATGTGTTGCAATAATTATTTTTCTCATTTTTCCTCCTATTTAAACGTTGTTAAAGAACATGTATAGTGATCACTCATAATATATTGTTTATTATAATAAATAATACAATTGTCTTTACCTAATACAATTTGATCTATAACAAGTAATGGCTTTCCTATATTGCATTTCAACATTTCTGAAATTTCTTTAGAAGCTTTACAAACACTAAAGTAATCTTCAAATTTTTCTATTGTTGAACCAATTTCATTAAACATTATTTCTCCTAAAGGCTTTTCACACATATCACATTCAAATAAAAACTCAAAATCTTTATTAAAATAATCAAGTTCTACTATTGTTTCTATATTATTAACTAGTCGTATTCTTATTACTCTTATTACACTATCACCAAGTTGAACACCTAAATATTTTGAAATATTTAAATCTGCCTTAACTATCATTTTTGATTGTATCACCGTGCTTGGTACCGCTTTCATCTGAATGCATGATTCACTAAAACTTCCACCTGATGATAAGCTTTCAACGTATATAGGCAAAGATACATATGTTCCTTTTCCTCTTTTTTTTACAACAACTCCTTCTTTTACCAATTGAGTTATTGCACTACGCACTGTTATTCTACTAACACCAAATGTTTCTCCTAATATTTCTTCGTTAGGTAATTGATCTCCAATTTTATAAATACCATTTTTTATATCATTTTTAATATTTATCATTAATTGCACATATAGTGGTTCCGAACTATTACTACTAAGTTTACTCATATTTACTCCTTCCACCGCCCTAATTACATAAGACATCATATAACGTTATATAAAAAATGTCAATGATTTTATATTACTAAAATATATTATTATATTTAACTTTATACGTATATAAAAAAACCTAAGAAATTATTTCTTTAGGTTATTATTTTATTACTCTTTCTAATCTATCAGATAGTGCACTTACTGTTTCAATTGTAATTGTATTTGTTTGATTAGCTATGTCATAGACACTTATTTGTAAACCTTCATCTTTCCCAATAAGTGTAACAATATCAAAAATGTTCACATCAATACCACTCACATCAACTAACATTAAATCCATACACATCTTACCAACTATTTTAGCTTTTTTACCATTAATTAAAACATAACCATTTTTACTAAGACTACGTGATATCCCATCAGCATAACCAATTGAAACCGTTGCTATAACACTTGTTTTTTGGGCAATAAAATCCCAACTATATCCAGCACCCTCATTAACTTTTAAATTTTTTATACTGATTACTCGTGCTTTTAAGCTTAATACTGGGTGTAAATCATAATCAGGTGTCATATCATCTTGCTTACTTGTAACTCCAAATAAAGCAATACCTATTCTTACATAATCCATTGCATAATCGGGATAGTTGATTAAACCACAAGTACTAATAATATGTAATTTAAACTTGAAATTTAATTCTTTTAATCGATCACTAATACCAATTATTTTATCACATTGGTCAATACTAAATTTTCGATCACTTAAAGCTTGTGAATCACTGGCACAAAGATGAGTATATATACCTTTTACCTTCAGTTTTTTTAATTTGAAAATAGCTTTTATATCATCAAAATTATCACAATTAATTCCAACTCTGTGCATTCCAGTATCAAGTGCTAAATGAACTTTAATATTTTTATTATAATCATTTAATTTAATTGCATATTCATAATCCATTATACTTTGAGTTAAATCATATTTTTTAAGCAGATAAAACAATTCAGGTGGAGTATAACCAAAAATAAGTATTTCACCTGTTATCTTATCTTTTCTAAGTTTAATCGCCTCAAAAATAGTAGCTACACAAAAAAATCTAATACCATTCTTATTCAATGCTTTCGCAATAATCACATCACCATGTCCATAAGCATTAGCCTTAATAACCCCCATTATATTACAATCATTATTTATTTTACTTTTAAGTACATTTATATTATGATCGAAGGCTTTCATATCTAATTCAACCCATGCCCTAGATTTTTGATAACATGTGTTATTAGACCATTTAACTTTACTAATTAAATCAGCACAAATAAATGATAAACCAAATACAATTAGATTATAATTAAATGAATTTGATATAAAAATATCATTTAAGTCAAATAATTTACTAATAAATGTTATAAATAATATAAAAAATGGAATAAATAAATATGTAAGTAATATTAATATAAAACTTTGTTTATATGATTTTACACCCCAAAATAAAATAATTTGATATAAAAATAATGTTGCCAACAACCCCAATATAATATTTGTTTGATTAAATGAAATACTATTACCACCAATTTGTACTAGTGTTAAAAAGAGTGAAAATATAATTAATAAAGTAATTGTATTTAAATATTTTTTACTAATATTATTTTTCATTAAATTCACGCCACTTTGTAATAATAAAACCATTTTGATTATCACCTGATATTGAAAAAAAATCTTTATTTTCCACATCTATTTGCGTATAAGCTAAATCACTTGCTTTTAAATAACCAATTTCAAATATTAGGTTGCAACTTTTATATATATAATTATTGGTGTTATAAGAATATTTTTGAATTAAATTGTGATACTCTTCTAAAGTGATTTTTAATTTTTTGATTATACTTGAATGTGGATAACCAACATAGCGAAAATGCCATGGCTCATATGCAATTAAAGTGATCATTTCTTTATCTTGTGGATAACGTCTGATGAAACCATAATTGTGACAATTGTTTAAAAATTCTTTACAAATTCCTGTATCTAAAAATTGTGGACAAAGAAAATCAATATTTTCTTTTTTAACCCCTAAATCAATTGCCATACCTGTTTGATGTTCACTATGATTTGGTAAAGCAACATATTTTTTTGTAAAGTCTTCTCCATTTTCAAGTAAAGATTTATTATAAATTTCACTTTGTTCAACATTACTTCTAAGTCCACTCACAAAACTAATTTTATCAAAAGCATTAATCGCTAACATAATTTTAGCTAATGCTATTGCAACATTATTGTTTAAAAAAATATTACCACCAACACTAACACTATTATTACTATACTCATTTATTTCATGATATGCATATGTACTATTTACTAGTATTAAGTCACCACGATAGATTGTATTTTTCTTTAATTTTAAACTATACATTAATTCACTCCTAACTCTATTAATCTTGTAATTAAATCTTTGAATTCAATATTTTTAGCTTTCATCATATTTGGAAAACGACTATGGTCACTAAATCCTGGTATTGTATTAACTTCATTAAATACTATTTCACCATTATCACAAATAAACATATCTACTCTTGCAAAACCTGAACAACCTAAACTACGATATATTGTTTTCGCAATACTTTTAATTTCAGCAATTTTCTTATCATCTAATCTTGCAGGTAAATGAGTTATAGCACTTTGAGTATGATATTTTTCATTAAAGTCAAAAAAGTTATCACTTATTTGAATTTCATCAACTTCACCTACAAATAATTCATCATTCCCCATAATTGCACAACCTACTTCAAAGCCTTTAATATTTTCTTCAATAATTATTTCATTGTCATATTCAAAAGCACTATTTATTGCATCACTTAACATACTGAAGTCATTAACTTTTGTAATACCAATAGAAGAACCCCCTTTTACAGGTTTTATAAATAATGGATAATTTAAAACTGCTATTGAATCAATTATTTTAAAATGATCACAATATTGATTAAAAACTAATGACTTAGGTACTTTAATTCCTTCACACCTAACAATTTTATGAGCCTTATCTTTATCCATACATAATGCTGATGACAATGTATTACAACCAATAAAAGGTATATTAAATAGTTCAAGCATCCCTTGAACAGTTCCATCTTCACCATTTTTACCATGTAACATTACAAATACAGCATCAAATGATATCGTTTTAATATCTAAATCATCAACAATGATAAATTGATGTTGATCCCTATTAGCACATATACTAACCATTTTATTGGTGATAGACGTATGCCATGTATCTTCAATAATCATATTTAAATCATCATTAAAATGTAACCATTGCCCCTTTTTAGTTATGCCAATCATAATTGGTTTAAACTTATCTGTATCTATATTATTAAGTAGAGCATAAGCTGACATTAATGAAACACTATACTCACTACAACATCCTCCAAATAAAACTACTATATTTAATTTTTTCATAACTTATCCCCTTTTTTCAACTTTAATATCACTTGCTAACTCATATTTAATATTACAAATATTGGTATACAATAATTCTTTACTCATTGCATCATTGCCTTTCATCATTTTTTTAATAACATCAACACTTTGATATATATTATTATTTTTACTGTAGTAGATACAATTTTCATTTATGATTTTATATGAAATATTCAATTTTTTATCACAATATATTTGACCAATTATATTTTCATCATCAAAATCAAAATTAATTTGATAAGTATCATCAGTATTATTTTTAACTTTTAAATCAATCCAGCCTTTCGCAACTGTAGCATCAACACCTTTAATACCATCATCAAATGGGTCATAAAAATCCTTTGTTGCATGCCCTTTTCTTTCCACAATATTCATTGGTGTATGTAGAAACATCCAATACAATAAATTACTTATCTGACAAATCCCACCACCCTTACAAATTGTAAGTTTTCCATCTTTCATAACTAAACCATCTAAATATTCATCATTACTATTCACATCTTTAATAGCTGTCCAAAAAGAAAATGTTTCATTTGGCTTAATAATCAATTTATTTAATTTTTTAGCTACGATTTTAAGATTATTTACTTTATTACTTTGGTAAACCATATCAAATCCTGTATCATAATTATATAAAACACTGTAAGTCTGAAAATATTTATGTTCATATAATTGTTGAATTCTTTTTTTTGCATAGGTATTTTTATCTAATTTTTGTGCTATATCAAAAAATAAGTATTTTTGTTTCTTTCTTAATGGTAATAAAAACGGTAATATTTGTGTAACTCTAATTCTTGTCATATAAACTGCCTCCATCTTACATATATATTTTATATTAAACAAATAACGCTAACCATAACTCTAACTTACAATATCAGCTAATAACTTACAGTGTTGTAAGGTAAAAAAAACTTATTACCTTGTACATATATTGTACTAAAATAATAAGTTTCATTTTTCTTTATAACATGATACTTTTATGATTTATTCATTAAATATTTCTTACGTATTTATGACTTTATTGGTAATTTAATAATAAAAGTAATACTTTCATCAACACTTTTAACACCAATTATACCCTTATGTCTTTCAATTATCTCTTTTGCGATTGCAAGACCTAAACCTGCACCACCACTAACTGTATTACGTGATGAATCAAGCCTAAAAAACTGATCGAATACATGTACTAGTTTTTCTTTTGGAATGGTCTTACCATGATTTTTAATCATTATATCAATATAATCATTTCTTTTTTTAAGTTTCACAATTACCTTACTATCATTATAACTATAATTAGAGGCATTTCTTAAAAGATTATCAAACACCCTTAATAACTTATCACTATCACAAACAATTTCCACAGCTTCATCTAATTCAAGTTCAAATGTGATATTTTTTTCTTGCATTATAGGTGTAAATTCATTACATATTTGTTCCAACATTCTACTAATATTAGTCTTTTTATATTCTAGTACTAAATTAGTTAAATTAAAGCGTGTTATATCAAAAAATTCATTAATCAATTCTTCAAGTCTTAATGACTTATCAAGTGTGATATTCAAATATTTATTTCTAGTTTCCTCACTAATATTTTTTTCATCTTTAATTAATGTAATATAACCAATGACTGATGTAAGTGGTGTTTTTAAATCATGAGCAAGATAAACTACTAAGTCATTTTTTTTACGTTCAGCCTCTTGTGCCGCATGCTTATTAGTTGCAATATTACGTTTAATTTCATTTAGTTTATTTTGAGTAGTTAATAATTCTGGCATTAGTTCTATTTCATTATCATTATCATGTGTAAGTTCTGAAATACCTCTATTTATTTCACTTAAGTAATTAATAAATTCATTTATACATATAATCAAAGTAGTCATAAACAATATAAATAATAATAAATTGATAATTAAATCAATATTACTACGAATAACAAGATTATAAATACTAAGGGATTCCTCAAAACTCCACCTAAAAATAAAACATAATAATCCTACAATAAAATTTGCAATATTATCATAAAAAAACATATTAAAGAGAATTATGGCACCTAATATAATTAATCCATTAACTAATATTGCCTTTTTTAAAATAATCTTTTTTAACTGATTATAATCATTATATTCATGTTTATCATTTCTATTATTTATTGTATTCTTACTCAATTGTATACCCCACTCCCCATACAGTCTTAATAAACTTTGGTTTACGTGCAGGCTCATTCATTTTCTCTCTAAGCCTTGCAATATGTGCCATAACTGTATTATTGTTATCCAAGTATTTCTCTTGCCACACTACTTCAAATAATTCTTCTGATGATACTACCACGCCCTTTTTAGAACACAAATACCATAATATATTAAATTCAATTGGAGTAAGCTGCAATTCATCTTTATACATAAAACACTTATGACTATCTTTTGATACAAATAAACCACCATGATCATATTCATTTTTACTGACTATAACATTAGTTGTTTGATTATAACGTGTATATCTTCTTAATTGTGTTTTAACTCTTGCCACCATTTCTAATGAATTAAATGGCTTTGTAATATAATCATCAGCACCCATCGTAAGCCCTAAAATCTTATCCGTATTTTCTACTTTTGCAGTAAGCATTATAATAGGAAATAAATAGTTTTCTCTTATTTTTTGACACAATTTAAACCCATTCATATCGGGCAACATAACATCTAATATAGCCAATGATATTTCATGATGTTTTAAACAATTTAATCCATCAGTAGCATTATAAAATTTATAAACATCATATCCATCATTTTGTAAGTATAATTCAATTAAATCTGCAATTTCTTTTTCATCATCCACTACCAATATTTTATTCCCCATATATAACACCCCTTAATATATATATTTTAACATGTTTTAATAAATATATATATCATTTCAAACATACGAATTTCTTACGATTTTATTACTTTTATTTCTTTCTCATTAAAATATAAAAAAAAGCCTTTCGACTTTTATTGTATTTTATCAAATAATTGAGTTTTAAGTTTATATAATATCTTTTTTTCTAAACGAGATATATAAGATTGTGATATTCCAAGTTTAATAGCGATGTCTTTTTGAGTTTTTTGTTCACACTCAATACCATAACGCAGTTTTAAGATCATTTTTTCTTCTTCATCTAAACCCTCTAAAGCAATTAATAAATCTTTTTTATTTTCACTATCATAAAATTGTTTAGTAACTGTATTATCAGGTGTTCCATAAATATCACTTAACAGCAATTCATTTCCATCATAATCAACATTTAAAGGTTCATCAAATGACAATTCATGCTTACGCCTATTCTTTTTACGCAAATGCATTAATATCTCATTTTCAATGCATCTAGAAGCATAAGTAACAAGTTTGATATTTTTATCCATATTAAAGGTATTAACCGCCTTAATCAATCCTATGGTACCAATACTTATAATATCTTCCATAAATATTGGATTAGTTTCATATCTTTTCGCAATATAAACAACTAACCTCAAATTATGTTCAATTAATAAATCACGAGCCTGTAAGTCTTTGTCTCTCCACTTTAATAATGCCGCATGTTCATCATCTTTACTCAATGGGTGAGGTAATATTTCACTACCTTGAATAAAATGAGTTTGTTTAGGTTTAATAAATAATTGTTTAATCCAATTTATAATTTTTCTCATTATACTATTTGATGATTCAAAATACAATCATATTCAAGATTACCAATGTACACAACATAGACATCATGTATATGTTTATTGATTTCTATTTGAGCACTATACCCCAACATATCACTTGTTTTATTTAGTGTTTGACAAGTAATTATTACACTATCTTTTTGTCTTATCCAATATTTATTATCAATAAATATAACCGGCTTTTTTTGATACAAACAATTATTTCCAGTATCTATAAAACCAAATAAATTCAGCTTTTGATTATCAATAAATAAATTAAAAGGCACAACTAGTTTAGAATTATTTAATATATCGATAAATAAAAGACATATAATATAGGTTATAAATAGAAATATTAATATTCCAAAAGCCCATAAAATACTATCATAATAAAAGAAATACTGTAAGTTAATAACCAAACAATCAAATAGAGTAATATTAATAGACATAAAAAATAATCTAATTAAATAAAACTTCACAATATTTTTTAATTGATATTTAAATATTGATATACACATTAATATATCAAATAAATAAACAATAAAACTATTGTTATAAAGTAATGAATTTATGATAGTTATTAGTAAAATTATAAGAATAATTTTATAATTTATCATTTTTAATTGACTATCTTTCATAACAATTAAATAGCTAAAAACACTCATCAAACACGAATAAATAATAGTAACTTCAATATAACTAATCACCTTTATCTCCCTTCTGTGTGAAAGTATATACCATGTTATACGACTATTTTGTCAGTATTTGTTTAATTAAAATTAAAAAAAAGCCTTTCGGCTTTTTATTCACACTCGATACAACCATAACCACCATCTTTACGTTTATAAACAACAGAAATTGCTTCAGTATCAAAATCTGTAAAGATAAAGAATGAATGATTAAGCATTTCCATACGCATAATTGCTTCTTCCACATCCATTGGATCAGGTTTAATAGATTTAGTTCTAACAATTTCATCTTTTATAGTATCATCATTTTCTTCAATTTCTTTAATAAATGAAACTGCCAATTTTTCTTTATGTTTTTTAGATAATCTTGTTTTTTGTCTTCTGATTTGATCTTCTAATTTATCAATAGCTAAATCAATTGCAGCATATAAATCTTCATGTGTAACTTCAGTTCTTAAAATACCGATTCGTGTAGGGATTGTGATTTCTATTTTTTGGCTATTAGGATAAACTCTTGCAACAACACGTGCAACAGTATCTTCACCAATCATTAAATATTTTTCTAAAAAAGATAACTTAGTTTCGATCTTTGTTCTCATACCATCAGTAATGGCAATGTTTTTTCCAACGATTTCAAATTTCATATCAATAACCTCCTGTTTGATACTTATATTATATAACTAAAAATAATGAAATAACACTCTTTAACTTATTTATTTTTAATGTTATAATAAATATGTAAGTGCTATAAATATCTATAAAACTTAATAACCCATTATCTATATGATAATGGGTTATTTTTATTAGTATAAATTTCTAAATGCACTTTACGTTTTAAATAACTTCATACCAACTATTTTAATTTCAACTCAAATTATAATTAGGTTAATTTTTAAATATTTAATTATATTTGAAAATTCCAAATTTCTATTATTACATGCTTTATTACTTTTTAATTTATTAATTAGGAATATTGTACGTTACATCAAATCTTTATAATTTATTTTTTAGTCATTATGTCTTAAAATTTCGCAATTTACTTTCAATACCTCGTCCCCTATAATATTTTGAATTGGCATTCTACTAGTATAACTACAATATTTTTACAGTAATTATTAGTTACTACACCAAGATTATCTTGAAGACTGAAAATCGCAATCTATAAAATGAGCATTTTCGAACTAATATATTCGTATATAAATCCAATAATCATTTCTTTAATAAATCAACAATTCACTTAATAAAGTTGGTGTATTGAATTAAAAAAATTACACTTTGAAATATTACATCTAATTAATATATTTATTAACAATTTCTATATATAACTTTTTATTTTTCGAGGAACTATTTGAAAGGTGAGTTATTGTGCATAAAATATCTATTGTTGAATATCTAACATTTAATTTTTCATCAATTTCAGTTAACATAGATATATTAATATTTTTTAATACACTTGTTACTCCATAGTCTTTGAGTGTTGTAATAATTTTCAAATGTTGTTCAGATAAGCTATCAATATTTAAGTTGCCAAAAACTTTTTTATAATATTTACTTTTAACTTCTTGCAAAGATTCTATAACATTTTTTCCGAATTCCCATTCGTTATTTTCAGAATAAATATCAACCCCAATATTAACAATTGGTAATATTAAATATTCGAAAGTAGAATATTTAAACTGCATATATAAATTTATTATTTCAGAATGCAAATACTGTTTATTCTTAGGTGCTTTTTTCTTTTTTTTAGCAATTTTATCATTATCTTTATTTTTTGCAAAAATAAAATAACCTATTACATCTTCGAAAGAGTTCAAAAATTTTTTTTGTCGTTCATCTCCTAAGTAATATAATTGCAGATATGCTTTGACCAAAATTTGATCATTATTCGGATCCGTTGAATAATCATGTTCAAATGTCTTTTTAGACATATATGGTAAATTTGTTATTGATGGAAATTTTTGATTTTCTTTTAGTACATTTAAGATTTTAACTAACCTACTTAACGAAATTTTATACTTACCTAGTAATTCTTTGCAAAAATCAAAATCTAAATTAAATTGCTCCGAAAACTCTTTAATTTTAAATTCATCTTTTGTATTCTCTAACTCTAATAAATCATCATCTTTTGAGACAGATAATTCTATAATTATTTGTTTTGTAACTAAATCTTCTATATTTTGAGTAGAGAAAATATGTCCGATTGGATATTGACCTAATCTCCCTGCTCTACCTATGGTGTTTTTTATTAACAATAAATTTTTATTAACATCTCTATATTCTGGATTGATAAAAAGATTTTTTGTAGATGTATTTATGCCTTCTGAGATAGAGTTAGTACCTAATAGTAAATTATAGTTATCATCACAATTAAATAAATTAATCATTTTATTTTGTACATATTTAGGCATTTGTCCATGATGAGTTAAAATTCCTCTGGACAACAATTTTACAACTGTCCATTCTGGGTGAACATCAGTTGCAAGTTGATTAACTAATAATGAATTATAATTTGTTGATTTTAGGTTTTTCTCAAGATAATTAAATGCTCCATTAATTTGCATAGGACTTTTGCAAAATAGAATACTTTTTTCTTGTAGACCTTTTTTCAATAAATTATTAAATAATTCATCAGAAGATAATACTTTAAAATTTTTCTCAACAGAATTAAAATTACTCTCAAATGTAAAAAACTCGTATTTCTCAAAACCTTCAAACTTTGCTTGAGGTGAAAGCAGAACTATTTTTTTTGCTTTTTTGCTTATACTTTGTAGAAATGTTTCTGATAACTTGTATCCTCTTTGACATTGTGTTGATTCTTGTAGTTTGTAAGCTTCGTCAATTACAAATAAATCTATATTTGCAAAAACATGCTGAGCAAGTTCTAGAAATTTTTCTTGAGTTCCTATAAATAAAGATTTTTTATTATCAATGTTTGAACCTAAAATAGGTTCTTTCTCGGCTTTATCAAAAATATTATAATCTTCAAAGTTTGTATTATTTTTGAAACTTTTTTCAAGTTCATAAGCTAATGCATTTGTTGGTACAATGTATACAACTTTTGTTGGTTTTTGTCTGTAAATAAATTCTTTTATAATCAATGTTTTACCAAATGATGTTGGTGCAGAAATAATTATTTTATTTTCTTTATTTAACGATTCAAAAGCTTCTTGTTGTGGCGGAGCGAAATAAATTTCACTATTTAAATGTCTCACTCCTCGAACTAGATTTTTATTTAACATAATAGATTCAGTTAGGCTAACATTAAAGTCATCTTTAAAATATGGTGATAGATCATACATACCTAATTCTAAAATTGATGGATTTTCACCTGCATCTAAATCCATTAGTAAAGCTTTTCTTTGCTTCGTAAAATCATCATAGTTCATTTACTTCACCTCTCTATACTTATTTAATGCTGTATCTATTACTTTTTCAATTAAATCTTTTTTTTCATTTATTGGTAAATGTACCATGATAATTTCATAGTTACCTTTATTAATTTTTTTACCTAATTTAACATCAATATTATCTTTTATACCTTTTGTTGATAATTTATACGTTGAATAAAAGCTATCATCGTACTTTAAATCAGATTCAATATTAGAATGCATAACAAAGCCTACAAAAAATATTTTTTGATTTAAAAATTGTTCTAGCGATAAACCGTCATAATTATTATTTTCTAAATTTTTAATAACTATACTATTAGAAATTTTATTGGATTTCGCAATTTTTTGAAGACTCGATAATTTACTTATTATACCTTTTTTAGTAAAGTCATTAATTATTGATTTAATACCTCCTTTTAAGTTTTCGTAAAATTTTGCTTCACCTAAGACTATAATACTATTTTCAAGATTATACATACAACTATCAACTCCAGTATGAGTATATGTTAATGTTTCAGTAACATCAATAACACCTTTCGAAAGCTCATATCCATAAATATCACGAAAAACAAGTGCTAATATACCTTCGGCCAAGAAAGAATAGAAATTTTTGTTTTTTTCTATACCTTTCTTTATATATTCTTTTGTTGAAGGCAACATTTTTTCTTGGGGAATAAATCTACTATAAATATTTTTTCTATTGAAACTATCTAAATTATTTTCTTCAAACATATGCATTATATTTTTGTCATCAAAAATTATTTTTAAGATATTATTTTCGATATCAATAGGATTGAATACTATATTTTTAATTTTAATAGAACCATATTTTGCACCTATATCAATGAAATCCACTGTATAATTGTTCTCGAACATATTTTTCTCCTTTTAAATTAGTTTTTGACAAGCAATATATATAATTTATCGAAAATTATTTCATGATTTTTATACATATATTTTAATTAGGTTGTTGCAAACTTTTCTAATGTCATATTTGATATTAAATGACTTATATCTTTGCCTAAATTATCTGTAATAATTGATGAGAAATCTTCAAAATCTATATCTCTTATGTCGTTGTAAATATGATTATAAAGATACTCAGCAAATGTATTAGCTAATATAATTACTATTGGGGTTCCTATAATATCGCGTTTTGTTGCCGGCACATATCTAGGTGTTATAACTATGGTATATTCGCCACCAATTTCATCTCTATGTTCACGTAGTCTACCTGCATTAATACCTAAAAGTTTATTAGCTGTGGATTTAGACTCTACTGCAAATTTTTTGCTTTTCGTAATATATAAACATTCAATATCAGTGTGTGATGATCCCCCTCTTGTAGTAGCATCTACATTATAGAACATATTAAATCCATCAGTTAAGACATTTTCAAATAAATATGCTGTACTATTATTTGGATTATTTGAATATTGCTCAATTAATTTTGGAAGTTGCAGAAGTGTTGTCAATTCGTTTGATTCCCCTATCTCATCCAATAGTATTTTGGGATAAAAACTATATATTTCTTTGATGCAATCAATAGACATTCGTTCCTCATCATTCAGCTTAATGGGACAGGTAAATAAAGAATAATTATTTAGCATTAGTTGTACAAATGGTTTTATATCACTTTTTAATGTTATATATCCGTTAGTTGCCTTTCTTCCTGTTGGCCTACTTTTGCTGTTTGTTTTTGTAGGATGATATAATTTACAAATAATTTCACCATTAACTCTATTTAGTATTCCTATTTTTTCTAAAAAAGTTTGCGTATAATACTCCCACTCATAAACTGAGTTTACATAAGTATGCTCGTCTAGTTTGAATTTATTTGACATTTCTTCATTAGAACACTTTCTTAATTCTAATATGCTATTTACAAGTTTCTCATACTTATCCTCTGACATAGTAGTTTCAAAAACAATTAAATATGCGACTTCTTGATTATATATCTTGTATTCTAATCTTTTGTCACAAAGCAATTTAAAAATTAATCTAAAGGGATATAATTGAAACTCTTTATTTGTACTACTATGTGGGTGTTGGAATTGCATAGCAAATAACATCGCAATAAATATCTTTCTAGTTTTCTCATCGTCACTTATATTTTTAAGAAATAGGTTTCCTAACGGACTATAAATGAATTTATTAACTCCATTAACTCTATATTTATAACCAAACATCCAATATGCAAGTGTATTGACCCTATGATTCATGGAGTCTAGTGGCTTTTCTTTACTATTTCTAGTTTTATAAAGATTTAATGCTGTTAATCTCTCTTGCATACGATACTTCTCTGCATCTGAAATATCTGTTTTACAACTATTTTTCACATCTAAAGCGACTGCTTTTATAATTTCGTAACTAGATGTATGTTTATATAAAATCCATTTGTTTCTTTCTACCATAACAGCCATAAATCAATCCTACCTCCCAATCGTTCTTAGAACTTCAAGCAATAGTTTTGGAGGTATAGATTCCCCTATTACGGTTCTAATAAATGTGTCCGAAGACCTCTTGGGAAACTCTATATTAGACGGAATTGATGAAACAATAAATGTCTCTAGCAAAGTCAATACTCTTGCATCGGAATAAGTTCCATCTTCAAGTAATCTACCAGGATGTACATTATTATGTGAACTCATACTTCCACTAAAAGTTGTTCTTGCATGACAAGGTTGATCCCATACCATACGCTTGAACGTGTTATGGAATCCCTTAATCCTACTACCATCTTCTTTTTTAGGATAATAAACTTCGTTCATGATTGCGCTTTTACCCGTAGGTGTGTGCCTTAGTGCTAATATAGCTCTATCATTTTGAACCTTGGCTGTATGCCATTTAATGTCAGATTCACATCCCGACTCCAAGGATGGAAGGTGACCTATAGCTTCTTCCATGTTAATTTCCTTTTGACTTATTGGCATAGACCAATTTAAATTTTTTTTATACATTTTTATTATGGCTCTAGCTCGAGATTGAGGAACACCATAATCTTTTGCATTTAAAACATCTATATCTATGTTATATTCTTCTGAATACTTATTAGTAAGAATATCATTAATCTTAAAAAAATCATCTTCATAAGGGAAAAACATTTCAAGAAATTTCGGTACATTTTCAATCAAAATATAATCAAAATCATGTTTATCAATAATTTCAAATACATCTAAAATAAGAAAGTTTCGTCTATCTTTTACGAATTGAGTTTGAACTTTATTTTTTCCTAACGTACTAAATCCTTGACAAGGCGGTGTCGCAATTAACATTTTTACATTATATTTTTTCGCCATATTTACTACATAATCTTTTGTTTTTTCCTCTGTTATATCTCCACAATACATTTCAGTGTTCGGGTGAAAAAAACTATAACATTCTGCTCGTTTTTGTAATAGTTCGTTTGCACCAACAACATCAATGTTTGTTTGATCAATCAATAATTCACCTATACCCGCACTTGCGAATAAAGAAATCGCCTTTATTTTATTCATTTACTATTCCTCCCACAATTTGTTTTAACATTAATGGCGGTATAGATTCGCCAATACATTGTCTTATTAATATTTCAGGTGTATCATCTGGAATACTCCAATCCACAGGTAATGAAGTAAGTATCATTAATTCTAAAGGAGTAAGTACCCTCGCATCAGAATATATACCATTTTTCAATAATCTCCCTGGATGAACATTCCTTTGTGAAGCTATGCAGTCATTTCGTATCGTTATAGTAGGCGATGGTGCATCCCATCTAATTCGTCTATACGATGACTCATAACCTTTTATTCTTGTCCCATCATCTTTTTGTGGAAAATGAACAGGGTTAGAAAATGCTGTCATTCCTGTTGGTGTATTTTTCATCCATAAAATATTTTTATCTATATGTTTACGAGCAAAATGCCATTTAATATCTGATTTTTCCCCAGCTTCTAAGGATGGCAAATAACCTATCGCTTCTTCAACAGTAACTTTTTTTTCTACCAAATTAACCCAGTTCCAAATTTTATTTAATTTATTCATTTTTATTATCGCTCTTAATCGTGTTTGTGGAACTCCATAATCTGAAGCATCTACAACTCTTCCCTCAATTGAATATGAACTACCAAACTCGTATTTCAAAATATCTAAAATCGTTCTAAATTGATTTTTGTAATTCAACTCTAATTTTAATAATGATGGTACATTTTCAATTAAAACATAGTCAGGATGAGTTTTATTTATAATTTTTAATACATAATTAATTAAGTAATTCCGTTCATCAGACTCCATAGAATTTTGACAACGATTCTTACCTGCAACACTCATTCCTTGACATGGTGGGGAGGCTAATAAAAAATCCAATTTCTCAGGACAATTGTTAATCACTTTATTAAAAATACTCTCTTCTGTTATATCCCCGCACACCATAATTGAATCTTTATGTATCTTTTGATATAATTCAGCACGTTTAGGCAACAATTCATTAGCTACAACAATATCAATACCAACATCTTTAAAAAATGTTTCTCCTATTCCTGCACTAGAAAAAAGTGAAATACCTTTTAATCTTCGCATATCAACACATCCATAATATCACCAATATTACACTTTAATGCTAAACAAATTTTCACCATAACATCCATAGACACTGATTTGTTTTTAACAAGCTTGGTCATAGTTGTTGACCCTATTCCTGTAAGTTCTTTCAAGTCTTTTTTCTTCATGTTTAAATCTATCATTTTTTTCCATAATTTGTTGTATGAAATCAATTTTCTACCTCCGTATAAAATAATTAAAACCATTATTATCATATCACAGCAGCGCCGATACATCAACACTTTACACCGATATATCGGCATTAAAAATAATTGTTAAAAAACCATTATTACTTTATAGTTGAACTTACTTATACCGAAAATAATATTATTAATTAATTAATAATATTAAGACTCTTAAACTGAATTATAGTTATATTAATGAATAGCGACAATTTAAACTAAACCCGACTCTACATTATGATTGATTAATTGAAAATGCGTAATTAAACATTATCAAATTAAATGGTTAATTAAACAAAAAGATAAAATAAATTAATATCTTATCTTTTGAGGATAAACCAAATAACGTGGGGTTTTTATAACCTCCCATATTTCTTGGGGTAAATTAATATATCATTTTATTTACCTTCGGTGAAGTTTGGGGTCGCCTTTATTAAAGGCATTAATCATTAGTATTTAAAAATACAATCATACTTAAAGGATTTAATGGGATTAACCATTTCCTTTAGTACTGATTGTATTTTTTTGCTTATTTTATGTATTTTCTCTAGAAAACCCCATGTTTTCTGTGATATTCTAGATTTATAAAAATAGAAAGAAAAAAGGTAAGAATCTGCCCATTCGAAAGTTGGATTCTTACCTGCCACCAAAGGCAATATTATGATAACTTGTTATGTTAAAAATATCAATAGTTTAAATCAAAAAACTTATAATAATTTCATTAAATACTTTCCTTTTCATGAATTATCTTGTTCTTGCGGTAATTTTAACTGTTTAACCAGACATGCTTATTACACAAGATACATTAAAACCGTTAATGGCAATACACCTATTAGTATATTAAGGGTTAAATGCAATGTTTGTAATGCAACTCATGCGATATTAATATCCAATATTGTTCCATACTCTCAAATACTGTTAGATGACCATGTAAGGATCATTTATGCCTACGAAAATAAATCTTCATTTGAAGATATATTAAATGATGCGTATATTGATGAATCTAATATTAAATATATTATTCGTCAGTACATTTCTCATTTCAAGCAAAAGATTTTAGAGCATAATTTATTATTTGATCAAAGTTTGGTTTTAAACTGTTTTAAATACTTCAAGTGCAACTTTATGCAAATTAAAACTGCTTTCAAAAATTTGTTTATTCACCCACATAACTTACCTTACCTATTAAACTATTCTGGTGTAGATTAGTATTATAAACAAAGGAAAGCGAGGTTTTTAAGTTATGTATTCCAATATTATTAAGGCAGGTATAACAGTATGAGCTTATTTACTCAACCTGTTTCTTTAAGTGACACTTATTTGCTTCAATTATTTAATCTTCAAGCATCACATGTCGATGACATATCTATTGTTCATAAAAATGATGGTTTATATGCTTCTATAACTTTAACTAAAGTACCCCATTCATGTCCGGCTTGTGGTTTTGAAACCAAAACGATAAAAGGCTATACAAAAAAGAAAATACTTCACTCACTCACAACACATACTCCATGTTTCATTAATTATAAAGCTCGTAGATTCGTTTGCGATGCATGCCACAAAACATTTTATGAGAACAACCCCTTCGCTTATAAGAATATGAAGATTTCTTTACTGACCGTGTTTAATGTCTTAAATGATCTGAAGTTCGCTAACGAAACATTCTCATCTGTTGCGAAAAGATATTCAATATCTGACACAACTGTAACTCATATATTTGATAATCATGTATTTTGTACTAGAAGGACATTACCTGAATGTATTTGTATTGATGAAGTATATGCATTTCATAGCGACAAAAGTGATTATGTTTGTGTACTAGTTGATTTTGTCACTGGTAAAACTATTGATTTACTTTCATCTAGAAGAAAAGAAGAACTTGAAAAGTACTTTAGACAAATTCATATAGATGAAAGAAAAAAGGTAAAATACTTTGTAATGGATATGTGGGACACTTATCGAATAATTGCGAAGCATATATTTCCAAATTGTTGCTGTATCGTGGACAAATTTCATGTATATCAAGAATTGGGTAGAAAAATTACCGCTGTTAGAATGCGTACTATGAATGATTACAAACCAACTAAGCGAAAAAAAGAAACAATGACTCCAATTGAAATTGTTCAGGAAGATGAAAGAAAGAAAAAGTATTATGTTTTGAAAAAATTTCATTGGTTATTATTCAAAAATAAAGATGCAAAAGTAAAGGTTGAAACTGAAGATGGTAAATCAGTATACAAATATTTATTCGATCCAAACATAGAAAAAAAATACAACCGAACACTTGCTAGGTATATGAATTATTACGACTTACATGATTATATGTTGAGTATCAATAAAGAGTTTGAAACTTTAATGAATATTAAAATAAAATTTGATTTATTTTATAGTGAATCCACAATAGATACTGCCAAGTCAAACCTTGAAGACTTAATTAGTGAATTTTCCTCTAGTGGGATAAAGGAACTAGTAGATTTCTCACATACAATGATACGATGGAAAAAAGAAATGATAAATTCATTTTATACGATAAATAAAAATGGAAAAGATGTTTATATGAATAATGCGATCATTGAAAACCGAAATAAAACTATTAAACAACTAAAGAACAATGGAAATGGTTATACGAATTGGGATAGATTTAGAAATCGTAATCTTTATGTTCTAAATGATGACGTAAATTATCGTATTCAAACATGAAAAAAGCACAATATATGATTTTCACCAAATATTGTGCTCTCTACACTTTTTAGAAACTTCCAACTTGTTTGGGGTTGAAATTACCCCAAGTTAGTTTGTTGCTTAATTAGTAGAAACCCCAGTTAAGTTTGGGGCACC
>CAMQTJ010000020.1 GCA_947037125.1 uncultured Holdemania sp. | reverse complement strand
TTTACCCCAAGAAATATGGGAGGTTATAAAAACCCCACGTTATTTGGTTTATCCTGATAAATCTGTGAGTGTATTTTTTCTTTCTGGTAGCTTGATTATTAGTTGTAGTTTATGCTCATTTGGATTACTACTATGAATACTTATACGCAAAATAGTTAAATTCTTTTATCCAAAGTACTAAATAGGCATAAGTATGAGTGATAAACCAGTTAAAATACCATAAATAATAATGATTGGTGAATAAGCATGATAAATGCAATTACGTAATTAATAACAGCCAACACCAACACACATTCTATTTTTTAATAAACCTATTGCCCCTACATCCTTGTAATACAGTATTTAAGGGCTTTATTTTTATTGCAAACTTTTAAATTAATGGGGATAATTACAGATTATCATAGATTAATCACGATTAGTATATATAACAGGTAAAATCATTTACAATTAAAAGGATAAGTAGTATACTGACATTGCATTTAAACAACAAGTAAATATTATATAAATCATGGAAGTAGGTAAAATCCTACACGGTCGCGCCACTGTAATAGCTTTATGCTTAAGTCAGAACACCTTTATTTATATTAAAAAATCTTATTTCACGCAGGATGAATGGGGATTAATCTTTTATGATTACATTCTAAGCACCTGGATTGGTGCTGTTTTTTTGTGGAAAAATTCAAAAAATAGATGGAGAGTAAACTTAAAATGAAAAAATATCTTTCACTAACACTAGCTGTTTGCATGATTTTCAACCTTTTTGCAGGCACAAACACAGTATTTGCGGATTCAATTAAAGCATCTCAATTACTTAAAGAACAAGTAGTACAAGAAAATGAAATAAACGATAATGAATTAGTTATTGATGAAAAAGTTGAACCAATTAGTACAATAGATGTAATGGATTTAATCGATTCTTTACCCAATATTGATGACATTACTTTCGATGATCAAATTAACATTGAAAAATGTAGTGATTCTTATAATAGTTTAACGGCTGAAGATAAGTTGTTGGTACTAAATTATGAAAATTTAGTACAAGCTTTAGTAATAATACATGAGCTAAACGTTCCAGTGGTTACGAATCCACCAATGGATGAAAATAGTTATGCAAAGGATGATGAAACAACTGCTCTACTTGATGAAGATAGTTCTTTTCAAAGTGTCGAAACTATATCTGATGATACAAAGTATGCTTTGGCTATTGAAATAACGGATAAACAATTAAACCAATATCACAATAGCGAAAGTAGTGGAAGTGGTGACACTTTTTACTATTTAGAAGGGGAAACTTTTATAATTGGAGCTGATTTGGTTACCTTTACAAACGACAATAGCATAGCTTTTGGAACTGAAACCAGAGAATTTAAAAGTAAAAAAATTGAAATTAGCTTTAAATATCCTAGTAAGGATTCAGTAAATATATTCTTTTCTGATATTAGTGTCCCTATAAATTCGATTCGAAAACCTGGTCCGCCATGGCCTCCATTTCAATTTAAATGGGATCGAGAAAAATCATATGTTTCATTTACAACTGATATTGCACAACAAGAAACTATTAATGGTATTAATAGTGATCAAATCTCTGAAAAATGGGGCTTAGAAATTACTGGTCTAATTCCTGGTACTTATAACCTATCTAATGGTACTGTTTATGAAAAATCAAAAGACAGTTCTGATGGATTGGATTTTGGATCTGGTATTGTGAAAGAAAATAATTTTGGAAGATTACCTGACGTTACTTTTACTATTGATGAAAATTGGGTAGAAGCGACGCCAACAAAAAAAGTAATAGAGCTGATTAACAGTATTCCACAAATTGATACTATCACTTTAGATAAAGATAAAGCTAATATTTTGATGGTAAGTGAGGAATACAACAAATTAACAGATGCAGAAAAGGTAAATGTGACTAATGTGGATATACTTACAGCTGCCTTAGATAAGATATACGAATTAGAAACAATTGTTGTTTCTAATATTCCTTTAAAACCTTTAGAAGTTGGGCAAACGCATGTGTTTAATGTTAATATTTCGGGAGTTTTATTTAGTAGCAGTGATCCTGATATTGTATCTGTTGAAGTTGGAAGCTATTTCAAGACTGGAAAAATAACAGCTTTAAAGCCAACTGAAAAAGATAAACCAGTTACTATAACTGCAACATATAATGATCGCTCTGCTTCATTTGAAGTTGTAATAATTGAAAGAACATTAAACGAAGGTAGTCTTGAAATAACTAATATTCCTACTTTAATTCATATTGGTACTAAAATAAAACTAAACTGTGTCGGTTCTTATTCAGGCAATCAAGAACAAGAAGTAGTAGCACCATTGTGGACAAGTAGTGATCCAACACTTATTTCCATTAGTGAAAATGGTTCACTTGAAGCTTTAAAAGTAACAAAAAAACCTGTTACAATTACCGCAAATGTTGATAGTCAATCTGTAAGTTTTGATTTGTCGGTACTTGCTGACGATACAAGTGAGACAATTGTGTTTCCAAAATTTACACTAAACAATATAATAGGTGTGCCTGATAATTTTGAGGAAGATTTATGGCTTCAATATGACTACAAAGAGATGAAAATTGGAGAAAAAACTGAAATTTATCCACGTAGACTTTCACAAATTGTTAATGACTCAATAAATAATGATGTACAAAGACCTAACTTTAATTTTGAAATTATTGCTGGTAACAGCATAATATTATCAGGAATTGACAGTGATGACAGAATTACAGTTGAATCAGTTAAAGAAGGTGTTTCAATAGTAAAGGTAACCTATGATGCTCATGAATATAAAGGTAACACATGGGATAAATCAGCTGAAGTAAACACGGCTTATGTTATTTTTGATGTTAATAATGAACCATCAGAAGCAATTATTACTCATAATATAACACAAACAACATATGATACTATCTACTTTGATAAAGGGGATACTGTTCCATACAATTTTAAAGCGGCATCTGATAAAGGTGAAGTTACTGTGAGTTTAAATGGTCAAATATTAGATACAACTGATGGTAGCTATACTGTAAATCTTTTAAATGGTGCCAATATTATTGGTATTACTGCAAAAACTGATGACGGTAAAAGAAAAACCGAGTATAAAATTGTAGATGCAAGAAAAATTGAGATTATAGTTAAAAACAATACTGGTGATAATGATAAAATCAAGATAGGAGATACTTTAAACATATCATTTAAAGGCATAACAATGCCAATCTATAAGCTTGCGACAATCTATAATCCTTGCTATCAAGACATATATTGGGAAGGTAAAGCTTCAAGGGTTGAATACACTTTAGATGGTAAAATTTTTGAAGGTAGATGTAATCAGTGGGATTTAGCAACAAATAATACAATCACAATAATCACAACTGAAGAAATGATTGGAGATAACACTCTTTCTAGTGGACAGATAAACACTTTTTGGTTTGGTGATGAAGCAGGTAGAGATAAAATAAAAGAAATTGGTGATATAAACACAGGTGCAGATGTTCATAATGATATGTTTTCAACCTTACCAAATATAACATTCACTGTACTTGATGAAATTAGCGATAATGTTCCAGTTACATCAATTTCAGTTTCATATACAGATGAAAAAACGATGGGTTTTCTTGAAACTGATGGCACATTACAGTTAAATGCTACCGTACTTCCTTTAGATGCAACAAACAAAAATGTTGTATGGTCGTCGTCTAATACATACTTTGCAACTGTTGATGAAAATGGATTAGTTGTTGCTAATGCTCCAAACAGCATTGAAGTTCCGCAGGTAATTATCACTGCTAAAAGTGCTGATACAGGACTAAGTGCACAATTTGCAATTACAATTTTTGGTGATACAGTGGTTGAAAGACCTGTTACTGATAAGGCTCAAAATGTAATTGAAAAAATTGATAATCTAGGTGAAATTAATAGTGATAGTAAAGATATCGTTGATAGCCTTAAAAAGGAATATGATAGTTTAACAAAACCTGAGAAGGATTCTGTTAATAATAGTGAAAAACTATTTATCGCTGTAAATAGAATTAAAAGTTTGTCACTACAAGAGGAATTTAAAACTTCACTGGAAGAGGTTAGGAAAAATTTTAGTGCAAAAATAAAAGAGATCCAAGATGTGTACAAAAAATTAACTGGAAAAAGTTTAGATACAAAAAATATTTTTGGTGAAATTGAAATACCTGTGGCAGCATCAGATATTGCAAAAGACTTAATGATTAAAGTTGCGAAAAGTGAATACCTTCTTACAAAACAACTAGATGAGCTATCAACTTCTGACGAGATTTCAATCCTTTTATTGTACGAAGAATATAATCAATTAGATGACACACAAAAAGCGTTATTTGTTAATAAGGATATTCTTGAAGAATCTGTTAGCAAAGTGGCTGAAAAAAACCATACTGATATTGATAATGGTGTTAAAATAAACGGCCTACCAGCTAATATAAAAATTCATTGTACACCTATTACAAGTTTTGCAAAGGGAATGACATCTCTTAACACTTTAAAAGAAAAAGCAGACCAAGTAGATGTAATTACAATGTGGGATATTTCATTAGAAAATGTCCTTACAGGCGACGTATATAAACCAGAAAAAAACTTGACTATGGAACTTGATGTTGAAAATTTAACTGGATACGAAGAATATGTTTTGGTTCATTACAAAGATGATAAAACCATTGAATATCTAGCGACTAAAATTATTGACGATAAAATAGTTGCAACAGTAAATAGTTTTTCTAGCTATGCAATAGGTGGTGTAAAAGGTGAAATATCCCTTGATATTCCAGTTATTCAGTCAGAAAAAAGTAATCTATCATCTATTTTAATCGGTATTGGAATTGCAATTATTTTAGCGATTTTAGGGTTAAAAGTTAGATATGCAAAGCAAAAAAAAGTTAATAAAGAGGTATAATTGTGAAAAATAAAAATTTAATTTTAAATATCTGCTTAGTAATTGCCGTTTTAACTGTAATTACTGGCGGAATATTATTTGTGCAAACACAAAAAAATCCGGACGCATCACTTCAAGTGGGCGTTAGTAAGGATGTTATAGGAAATGTCACTGTTGAAAGAAATAATATTGGTTATTCTTTGAAAAGTGATACTGATATTGCCATTGATGATATAATTAAAACCACTGATGGGTCTGTAGCTACTGTAGTAATAGGTGAAAATATCTCAATAACTTTGGAAGAAAGTTCGACAGTGCAGGTAAAATCTGATAGCATTATTTTAATTAAAGGTGCTTTTTATAGTGATAGCTTGCCTCATGATACATCAATTATCGTTGATGACTTGATAATTACAGGCGAAGATTCGCTAATATATACTTCACTGCTTGGTAATATTCCAAATGTGAAGGTTTACGCTGGTGAAATAACTATTGATACTCCAAATGAAAGTCAAGTTTTAACCATGGGTAGTTCAATAAGTTTATCTACTGATAAATCATTTATTATTACTGATTTAACTGCTAATGATTTAAGTGATAAAGAAATTTCATACTGTGTTTTAAGTGAAAAAAACATTTTTGTTGATGCTGAAACTTTAGCGCAAATAACTAAAGATAGACAAGATCATAAAAATATAGTTTTGGAAGAAAATAAAAAAGCTATTGAAATGGCACTTAGTGAAGGTACAACAACAATAGTGACAGGAGATAAAAGTGGTGATATTAATATTGATATGCCTGACAGCGATTTTGAAATTGGCGATATCGATGGAATAATTAATGAAGATAATGAGGAAACAATTTTTGTTGGAATTGAGATAGAGTGTTCGCAAATTTTATTGAATATAGAAGATTTGGCTGAAGGTAAAGACAAATATGTTCCTTCATCAGGTTATATACTATCTCCAACTTTTTTACAAGTTCCAAAAGGAACAACTGTTTATGATATTTTAAAAACTATTTGTGACAAGAATGAAATTCCATTGGAAACACAATGGTTCCCAATTTATGATAGCTACTATATTGAAGGTATTAATAACCTATACGAATTCGACTGTGGAGATGGTTCTGGTTGGCTTTTTCAGGTCAATGGTTGGAAGCCGAATTATGGTGTTTCAAAATACACGCTAGAAGATGGTGATTATATTACACTTAGCTATACATGTAATTATTGATCAAAATGATTTAGTTAAAGGAAAGGGAGTATATGAAATATTTTGATAAGGTTCATCCTGTTGTAGCTTTTACTTACTTTACATTGACTATTTCCATAAATATGTTTGCTACTAATTTTGTGCATTTATTTATATGTTTCGTATCATCTTTAATCCTTAGATACTTACTGAAAAAAGAAAAAATATTTTATATTTTAATCTATACTATAGGTGCTATAATTGTATTTACTGCTGTAAATATGATTTTTAATAGTTCATCGTCTACTGTTTTATTTACAATTTTTGGATTTAATATCACACTTTCACTTTTATTTGGTATAAAGTTATCATTTTTATATATTTCAGTTATTAATTTATTTTCATGTTATAGTTTAATAATAACCAGTGATAAATTTATATTTTTATTTGGGAAAATAGTACCTAGTACTTCACTTTTATTTTGTATGATAATGAGATTTATTCCACTTTATAAGCGAATAATAAACCATATGCTATGTGTTTCTAAATGTATAGGTAAAGGTATTTTAAAGGGGCAATCAAAAAGAAAAAATATAAAAAATGCCATGACAATATTAAGTGCCATTATGACATCAGCCCTTGAAAATTCAATATATACTTCACAGGCAATGATAAATAGAGGGTATGGTTTATCTGGTAAAACAAATTTTGCGATTTATAAATTTAGATACTCAGATAAAATTCTTTTAGGTATTGTTATATTTTCTTTAATTGGATTTACATTATCTGCTATGGAAGATATTAGTCAATTACTGGTATTATTTTTATTAGTTATGTTTGTATCACCAAGTATATATATTTTAATTGAGGAGAAAAAATGGAACATTTTAAAATCGAGAATTTAAGTTTTACTTATCCGCTAAAACAAGAAAAAGCCGTAAAATCCTTAAGTTTAGACATTAATAAAGGGGAATATATCGCAATTTGTGGTAGAAGTGGTTGTGGAAAAACAACATTATTAAAGTTACTAAAACCAATTCTTACAGCTCATGGTAAAACTGAGGGTGATATATTGTTTAATAAAGAAAATTTATTCACGCTACCACTAAGTGACCAAGTAAGTAAAATCGGGTTTGTAATGCAAAATCCAGATAGCCAAATTGTGACAGATAAAGTTTGGCATGAACTAGCTTTTGGACTAGAAAATCTTGGTGTTGATCAAAAAACAATTCGTATTAGAGTTGCTGAAATGGCAAATTATTTTGGTATAGATACATGGTTTCATAAAAATGTTTCTGAACTTTCAGGAGGGCAAAAACAGCTTTTAAACCTAGCATCTGTTATGGCTATGCAACCCGAAGTTTTAATTTTAGATGAACCAACATCACAACTTGATCCAATCGCTAGTGCTGATTTTTTAAATACTATTAAAAAAATTAACGAGGAACTTGGCACTACTGTTATAATAACCGAACACAGATTAGAAAATGTATTTGCACTTTCAAATAGAGTTATTGTTATGGAAAAAGGTGAAATTATTGCAAATGATATTCCTGAAAATATAGGTAGAATTTTAAAGGATCTTAATAATGAAATGTTTGCTTCTCTTCCAACACCTGTACAGGTTTTTTATGGTATTAATGGTGATGGTAAATGTCCTTTAACCGTTCGAGATGGTCGAAACTGGTTAAGCGAAATTTTTATGAATAATGATTTAAAGTATACTTCATTAGAAGAAAATAATGGTAAGATATTTAATCAAAAGCCTATACTTGAAATTAAAGATGCTTATTTTAGATATGAAAAAGATTCACCTGATATATTAAATGGGCTTAGTTTACAAGTGAAAAAAGCTAGTATGCTGGCCATTATGGGTGGGAATGGAACTGGAAAAAGTACAATGTTAAAAGCTATTTGTGGATTGAATAAAATATATGGTGGTAAAATTTTAATCGATGGAAAATCAATTAAAAAAATGACTGATAGTATGCTATTCACAAATAATTTAACGATGCTACCACAAGACCCTACAAGCCTTTTTATGTTTAAAACAGTTATCGAAGATTTACAAGATATGACAGACAATTCAAAAGAAATCCAAAGAGTTGTCGAAATATGCGAGATATCAGACCTTCTTGGAAGCCACCCATTTGATTTATCAGGTGGTGAAATTCAAAGGGCAGCTCTTGCCAAGGTATTACTAACTAATCCAAAAATTCTTCTTCTTGATGAACCTACAAAGGGTATTGATAATTTTTTCAAGGATAAACTTGCTGAGATTTTGAAACAGTTGCAAGATAATGAAGTTACTATAATTTTGGTTTCTCATGATGTGGAATTTTGTGCAAAATATGCTGATGAAGTGGCTATGTTTTTTGATGGTGATATTATAACTGTCAACACGCCAAATAAATTCTTTTCAATGAATAATTTTTATACGACCGCCGCTAATAGAATGTCAAGACACATATTTCAAAATACTGTAGTCACAAATGAGGTAATAAATTTATGTCAAAAAAATATTCAATAAGATATATCCTAAGTGTAGTATGTGTTTTTTCATCCATTCCACTAGTAACTATTGTAGCTAGTAAGCTTGATGTATCCATGTTTATGCCATTAAGTCTTCTCGTAGTTTTTTTAAGTATTGCTTCTTTATTTTTATCATTTGAATCTAGAAAACCACAGGCAAAAGAAATTGTAGTTTTGGCTGTAATGTGTGCAATTGCGGTAATTGGTAGAGCGATATTTGGATTTATTCCATTTTTTAAGCCGATTGGTGCTATTGTTATCTTAACAGGCGTTACAATGGGTGCACAGTGTGGGTTTATTGCTGGTTGCATGTCTATGCTTGCTTCAAATTTTTTGGTAGGACAGGGTCCATGGACTCCATGGCAGATGATAAGTTTTGGATTTTTAGGTTTTTTTGCAGGTGTTATATTCTTCAATAAAGAAAAACGTATTACTAAACTGAATTTAATTATTTATGGTACTTTATCTTATTTCTTTATATTCGGACCTTTACTGGATGTTAGTGGTGCTTTATTTTTAACTAATGTCACAGATTTTTCTATTTTAATTCCAAATTTAATTGCAGGAATTCCAGTCAATATTTCACAAGGTATAGCGACTACCATTTTTTTATTTTTATTAACTGATCCTTTCTTAGAGAAGCTAAATCGAATGAAAGTGAAATACGGATTAATGGATAATAATAGTCATGAAATTTAAAGACTATCATCCGATAATAAACTTTATTTTTTTCACGTGTGTAATTGTATTGTCACTAGTTTTTAATCATTATCTATACATATTAGTTGCTTATATTTCAAGTTTTGCTTATAGCTTAAAACTAAATAGATACAAGGCATTGATCTTTAATTTATTTTGTATTTTTTTTGGTGTTATCTTTCCTTTTTACTATGCAAGTTATAATCATTTCGGGGTTACAGATATTTATGTGAATTTCATTGATAATCGTATTACACTTGAATCTTTTGTTTATGGCTGTTCACTTTCAATAAGATTTATAATAATGCTTCAATGGTATAGCTGTATGAATAAAATTTTCACAACAGATAAAGTTGGTTATCTTTTTGGTAAAGTTTCGCCTCTTTTGTCATTATATTTTTCTATTTTTTTACGTAGTGTCCCACAGATTAAAGGTAAAATTGAAAAAATGAGAGCTGGACAAATAGTTATTAATCGAAATTGTAAAAGAGGATGGTTTATTAATAATTTTAAAAAAAGAATGAGATTTTTTTCCATCGTTATTGGTTATTTAATTGAAAACTTTTTTGAGAAAACTGCATCGATGAAAAACCGCGGTTACAGTTTGAAGAATAAAACTCACTTTTCAATTTATCGTTTTAGTAATAAAGATAGAATATTAGTACTGTTTATTTTCAGTTTACTTACAATGGTATGGGTTGGTTTTGTATTTGAACAAACTTATATTATATATGATCCTGAAATAATAATTAAGCCTTTTACTTTAGGGTCTGCCTTATTTTTAACAAGTTATTTTTTATTTTTAAATCTACCTATAATATTAGAGTATGTAAATGAAATCAAGTTTAAACGTTTTCGCTAAATTTAAGTTATTAATTAAATTTATAAATGTTAGTAAACGTTAAATAATTGGTGTGAGTGCAAAAAATGGTCTATATCGAAAATCATGTATAACAAAAAATAATAAATTGAAAAAAATGATCAATCTTAATGATATATATTTCTACTAATTTTCAATTATTAATAAAACTAAAAACTGAAATACTTCATAATATGGAATACGATAGACTCAATATTTGAGTGCATGGGCATCATATGAAAAAATAGGGTATATAAAATCTTTTGCAGTTTAAACTTATAGCTAATTAAATAAATAATTTTTTTAGCTTATTCTTAGTAAAAATAGATTTCTTTATCATCGATAATGATGGATAAGAATTTTTTTTATTATTGAATTTGGTAGATTGATGAATCTAATATGTAAATCTTTAAATTTTTATAAACAACATATTAATGGATAACAATATAAACATTAAGTTTATATCAATTAATATTAATAATTATCAATATTAAAGTATTGTTATGCTATCTTGTAGTAAATATTGATGGTACAATTATGAAATAATAGTAGTTATATTTTTCGTTATGATATTTAGTAATTGATGAAATTGTAATACAATCAAGAATTAATTTAATGGATATAAAAGCTATGAAAATGGGGGAATGATGAATGAAAAAATTATATTTTATATCAATGTTTTTTATTTTTATTTTGACTGGTTGTAGTATAGTCGCTGTAAATAATGAAGATATGCTAGCTATTCTTAGTGAAGAAGTTAATAAAACTTCTATTACAACGGGTATTATTAAAGAGGTTGGTATTGTTACAGTTGATGATAATTTATTGTTTGTAGGAATGGATGACAAATCAACATTAACAACTGATTATTATGCTGCTGAATTTATGAAAATAGAGGATAATAAGTATGAGTTTGTAAAGATGGTTAAGCTTCACGACTACGGTTGGCAGATAGTGGGTACTCATTGGGCACATGGAGATGTTATTGTTTGTAATAATGAAAAAGTGCAACTTGTTCAAATAGTTATACAACAAGATGGTAAGATACAAAGAACTGAAGAAATAGAAATTTTAGAAATACCCTTTATACATTATGTAGATTTATCTGATATAGTTGGTGATTTTAATTCTAAAATGACTTTTTTAGATAAAGATAGAAATGAAATAAGATAAAAATATATGAGCTTATTATATTTTTTTTGAATGATGATTTGTAATATTTTAAATAGCGTAATAGTAAATAATTGCTTTATACTTCTATTATATTATAATCGAAAATAGATGGCACTACATTAACATCTTATATACATTAATAATAAGCATGATATGTGTTAGTCATAGAACGTAGTTGTTTCGAAAATATGAAGTTAAAGAGATAATACATATAGAAGGAATAGTTAACAGTATAGATAACTTTTTTGAGGAAAAATTTAATTTTTGGTGAATAAAATTCTTCAAAATATATACAAAATTTGTATATATATTTTTTATAAATAATTTATAGCATTTTAAATATAAACATGGTAATATGATTAGAATTTCAAAGGCAATAATATGTATAACTTAATCTTGAAAATTATAATTTTATAACTGTTTTGAGGATAGGCAATTGAAATAACTTCTTTACATCTACAGAATTATACAATGTATCTAAGTATATTAGGAATAGTTATTTAGTAAACTTGATAATAAAATTTACATTTAAAATACAATAATAATAATGATGATATGTAAATATAATAACAAATTATTGACAATTTACGTTAATAACTTGTGAAATATGATAATTCATACTATAATTTAATAGTACATATTTTATATTATATAAATAGGGATAGAAAAGCCAGGAAAGAGATTAATAATGAAAAAAATATTGAGATTAGCATTATCAGTAGCCTTGCTACTAACTGTAGCAGTTGGATGTGCCAAGGATGAAGATGAAATTATACTTCCGACTGATTCTGTAAAGATTTTCGAAGAAGCAGGCACTTATGATGAACCAGGTACTTATGATGAAGTTATCATAAAATCTGATGGAGTAACTCTTTCTAACGTAACAGTTACAGGAGATTTACTTGTTGATAAAGCAGTAGGAGAAGGAACAGTTTATATTAAAAACTGTGTTATCCAAGGGGAATTAAATATTCAAGGTGGCGGTTTAAATTCCGTTCATATTGAAAATAGTAAAGTTCTAAACATTGAAGCAAATAAGAAGGATGTAAGAATAGTTTTTGATAAAGATTCTGAAACTTCAAATATCTCACTTGAACAAAAAGCTACATTAGAAATAGCTGGTAAGGCGACTTCTATTGTTGTAAATAAAGGAGCATTTGAAAGTGCAGTTAAAGCAAGCGAAGATTCTGTAATAAATGATATTACTGTTAATAGTAAAGCAGATATCACTACAGATTCAAAAATTGATAAAGTTTTAGTTGGGAAAAATGCAGAAGGATCTGTTTTGACGGTAAACGCCCCAGTTAATATGTTAGACATCGCTTCTAAAACAGAAATGAATATTAAATCAGACGTTGAAAATGTAATCGTAAGTAAATCTGCAGAAGGTACAGTTGTTTCAATTTCAAAAGGTGTTAAAATTGAAAATGTAGCAACAGAAACTAAAATTGAAACAAAAGGTAAGGGAAAAATTGAAACAGTTTTAACAGATGAAAAATCAAATGTTACAGGAGAAATAAAAGCAGAGAAAACAGAAGTTGTAGAAAATCCTGTTGTGGAAACTGCTGATGGTAATGAAATTAACACAAAACCAACCCCATCACCAACAGTCAAACCGACAGTTAAACCAACAGTTAAACCGACAGTTAAACCGACAGTTGAACCGACAGTAAAACCGATAGTTAAACCGACAGTAAAACCGACAGTAGCACCAACAGTAAAGCCAATTCAACCTGAAATTCCAAACTTGGATGTTACCGGAGTAACACTAACGCCTAAAACACTAAATATTTTAGTTGGTGAAGTGGCTACAGTTACAGCTAACATTAGCCCAAGCAACGCAATTAACAAAACTATTACATATAGTTCAAGTGATGAAACAATTGCTACCGTTTCTAATGGAACGATAACAGCTGTATCAAAAGGTACTGCAACAATAACAGCAACTAGTCATAATGGAAAAACTGCAGAATGTCGAGTTACAGTTGAACTAGATGCTTCGGTACCTCTTGTTAAAACAGCTGATCAGCTTATTAAAGCTGTTGAGAATGCTAAAGATGGTGATACTATTATTCTTGGAGCCGATATAACGGATCTTACGGCTGCTATTTTAATCGATGATTCTATAACTTTTGATGGTAATGGATATACAATCAATGTAGGTATAAAAATCACAGCGGATGCTAAAGTTAAAAATTTAACTTTAAATGTACCTAACACTGATTTGTGTGGTACTCCAACCAATGGGTACGGAGCTGCTGTAATTGCAATTAAGAATGTGAAAGCAGACTTTGATAATGTCAAGATATTCGGTGCAACAACTCAATGTGGTAGAGGTTATGATTTGAGCGGGAAAAACGCTAATGTTACATTAAATAACACGCATACTGAGGTAAAATCACCTGATAATCAGTATAGAGTATACGTTGCATATGTAAATTCTGGAACTCTAAACTATGGAAGTGGAAACACTTATGACCTTCAGGGAAGAATTAGTGGATTTGTGGTAGGTATTAACAAAGGAAATGAAGAAAATATAATAGGTTTAAGTGACACTGATATGTTACAAATCTATACTGATAATCTAGCTATAACAAATGAATTTGTTATAAAACCTAACTACTGTTATACAATTGGTGGAGCTATTGAATATACAGCAAATAACTTCACTATTCCTAAAAATGTAATTTTTGAAGCGTATAAATCTTTAATTGTTCCATCTAGCGCTACCCTTACTATTAATGGTAAACTGATATGTTATGATAAGGTATCAGGAACAGATGAAAATTCTAAGCTAGTTCTTGGATCGGAAGCTATATTTAATAATATGGAACCTGGAACATATACATGGGACTCAACTGAGTTAACATGGATAAAATAAGAATCTTATAGCAATTTTAAGCAAAAAGAATGCATTGAATTCTGTGAACAGCACGGATCAATACATTCTTTTTTTGTATATATTGATAGCAGTAAATAGCACGTATTTAGGGTTTGATAAGATATGAAAACAGTAATAGCTAATTGGTATGATTACGTTAAGAATTGCTATTACTTCAAATAAAAAGAAAATTAAACTGTAGACCTGTCAAGAATAACAAATATAAGCTATTATTAAAACTAGATTAGAGTAGTAATTTTTTTTACTGTATATTATTTTAAATGGATGATGAATGTTGGTGTATTAATTTTTAAGTATATTTCTCTCAAATTTTAATCCTTTTAATAGGCGCATTTTTTCATGAGTTATTTGTAGTCTTTTATAATAGAAATAATTCATATAATATTAAATTGCTAAAAATAAGATTCATAAATTGAATACTATTTCAAAAGAGCATCTATTTTTAATATTGTAAAAAATAATACTTATGATTCATTGTCAAAAAAAATAGCTTGTTAAAGAGCGCTTTATTCCGTTTTTCTTTGGAGTTTAATTATTTAGTTAGATTAGCATTCTAATTTTTCGACCTGTGAAAGTGTTATTATCACGATTTAGATGCAATTTTATTTTAGAGTGTTTTTTTATTTTTAATGGTGTATTTTTAAATAAATGATTGTTAATTTAATATTTGATATTCAAAAATTGATCCTTGCTTTCATATTTAAATTCTATTTATAAAAACTATGTTATACTCTGCCAATTTTAGATATAAATTTTAATTTATAAATGGATTATGTGTTAAATATCGCTTTATTTGTTAAAATTGTGGAATATCATCATAGAAAGTATTATAATATAATAAACATAAAACTTATGTCATAGGAGGAAATTATGAATAATATTATAACTATTAGTAGACAATTTTCAAGTGGGGGCAGAGAAATAGGAAAAAGACTTGCAGATAGTCTTTTATATGCTTATTATGATGCTGAAATAATTAAAAAAGTTGCAGAAGAAAGTGGTTTTTGTGAAAGTTATATTGAAAAGTATAGTGAAGCAAATATTACAAGAGGTTATAATTATACTTTTGGTCAAACATTTTCAACATTATCACCAAGTGATCAAGTGCAAATTGCACAAGCTAAAGTTATTAGAGAACTTTCTACTAAAGGTGATTGTGTAATAGTTGGAAGATGTGCAGATTATATTTTAAAAGATTCTAATAATTTTAAAGTGTTTATTTATTCATCTGATATGGAACAACGAATTAAGAGATGTTATGATAAAGTTCCAGCTGATAAAAATAAAACTGAAAAAGAAATGCAAAAAATGATAAAATCAATCGATAAAACAAGGTCAAAAAATTATAATTATTATACTGGTCAAGATTGGGAAGATATGACGAATTATAATCTTTGTATTGATACATCTGTAGTTAGTATAAAACAGGCTGTGGCTACAATTTTAGCGTGTTGTAACAATAAATAAATTAGGTTTTATAGTGAAAAAAGAGGTTCTTATAATTTAGAATCTTTTTTTTAGTTTCTTAAATAATTTACTAATTATGCTAAATAGATTTATGATATATATATAATTTAAAATAACATTGTATTAGGTATTTCACAAATAATCATTAATATGTTGTTAAATAGATTAAAATAATGTTTATTATCTATTTAGATGAGCAAAATATTAATGATTATGATACTTGTTTGATTGTAGCACTCATTTCTGTATGCTATAATAATAAAAGTTATAAATGATTACAAGCTAATATCGAAAGATAAAACAATTAGTATTATATGACTAATTGATTACTAAAAGAAAGAGGGTTAATTTATGAGACAAGATACAATTTTAGTATTGGATTTAGGAAGTACGCAAAACACTGTTATAGCAAGAGCAATAAGAGATTTGGGTGTTTATAGTGAAATTAAGCCTCATGATATTACTGCAAATGAAGTAATAGCTGTATCTAATGTTAAAGGAATAATTTTAAATGGCGGTGTGAATAATGTTGTTGATGGAGAGAAAATTCAAATATTAAATGAATTATTTGAATTAAATATTCCTATGTTATCTGTAGATTATCAATTAAGTGATAATTCACAATTAGCACAATGGGGAAATGAAGAAGAAACAAAAGAAATATTACAAAAATTTGTTCTTGAAAAATGTAAGTGTGAAAAAAATTGGAACATGGCAAACTTTGTAAATGACCAAGTTGAAAAAGTAAGAAATCAGGTTGGAGATAAAAAAGTTTTATTAGCATTATCAGGTGGAGTAGATTCTTCAGTTGTTGCTGCACTATTAATTAAAGCTATTGGTAAACAACTTGTTTGTGTTCATGTAAATCATGGTCTTATGAGAAAAAATGAAAGTGAATCAGTAGTTGAAATCTTTAGAAATCAATTAGATGCAAATCTTGTTTATGTTGATGCTAGTGAAAGATTTTTGACTAAACTTGCAGGTGTTAGTGAGCCTGAAAAAAAAAGAAAAATTATTGGTGAAGAATTTATTCGAGTATTTGATGAAGAAGCAACAAAACTTGAAGGAATTGATTATTTAGCTCAAGGAACAATTTATCCTGATATTATTGAATCAGGAACAAAAACTGTAAAAGCTGTTAAGAGTCATCATAATGTTGGTGGATTACCAGAAGATATGCAATTTGAACTTGTTGAACCATTATATCAATTATTTAAAGATGAAGTAAGAGCTTGTGGTATTGAACTTGGATTGCCAGGTGACATGGTTTACCGTCAACCTTTCCCAGGGCCAGGACTTGGTGTTAGATGTCTTGGAGCAATTACAAAAGAAAGACTTGAAGCAGTAAGAGAATCTGATGCAATATTACGTGAAGAATTTGCGATAGCAGGTCTTGATAAAACTGTATGGCAATATTTTACAGTTGTTCCAGAATTTAAATCAGTTGGCGTTAGAAATCATTTAAGAACTTATGAATACCCAGTTATTTTAAGAGCTGTAAACACTGTTGATGCAATGAGTGCGATTATTGAAGAAATTGATTGGAAAGTATTATTAAAAATTACTGATAGAATTCTTGCGGAAGTTAAGAATGTTAATAGAGTTTGTTATGACCTTTCACCAAAGCCTGATGCTACAATTGAATGGGAATAAAATTAATTTAGAATAATTAATGTAATGCACCTTGTTAGTTGAAATCCAATTAACAAGGTGCTTTTTATATGAGCTAATGTATACGTGAAATATATTTTATAACTGTGAGTTAATATTTTCATCTATTAATCAGTTATTTAGAGTATATTGATTGCGGTTATTAGTATTCAGGTGTAGACTAAAACTATAAGATAAATGGAGGAATAAATATATGAATAATGCTACGATGTTTAAACTAGGTTATGGTCTATATGCTTTATCAACAAAGGATGGTACAAATGATAATGCTTGTATTATTAATACTGCAATGCAAATTACAAGTACACCAAATAGAATCTGTGTTGTTGTTAATAAAGCAAACTATACACATGACATGATTGTGAAAACTGAAAAATTTAATTTATCAATGCTTACAGTAGATACTGATTTTGATGTGTTTAAAAAGTTTGGGTTTGTTAGTGGTAAAGAAACAAATAAATTTGATAATTACAATGATGCTACAAGATCAAATAATGGTATATTATATTTAACTAAAAATACTAATGGATATATAAGTGGCAGTGTAATAAATAAAATAGATGTTGGAACACATACAATGTTTATTGCAGATGTTGTTGATGGTGATATATTAAGTGATCAAGAATCATTAACTTATGCATATTATCATAAACATGTTAAGCCACAGCCAAAAAAGGTTAATATAACTGGTTATCGTTGTAAAATATGTGGATATGTTCATGAGGGTGAAAATTTACCAGAAGATATTATTTGTCCATTATGTAAGCATGGTGCAATTGATTTTGAACAAATTTAGTATTTAATTATTCGTTAATTTTTTTTCTATTAGTCAAAGAATAAATACCTGTAATTTAATTAATAAAATATTAAATTAATAAGATGAAAACTTCTTATATTTACTGAATTCACTTGTAAAAATTACCTCTATTGTGTATACTACTACAAGTAAGAACGAAAGAAATGTAAAGGTGGTTTATTATGGAATATATTATTTTAGTTGTTGGATTTATTTTTCTTGTTAAAGGTGCTGATTGGTTTGTAGATGGAGCATCAGGTATTGCAAGATACTTTAAAATACCAAGTTTAGTTATTGGATTAACGATTGTATCAATTGGAACTTCAGCTCCAGAGGCTGCAGTAAGTATAACAGCTGCACTTCAAGGTAATAATGGTATTGCTCTTGGAAATATCATTGGATCTAATATTTTTAATACAGCAGTAGTAATTGGAGTGTGTGCTTTAATTAAACCGATTTGTATTGATAAGAATATTGTGAAAAAAGATTTCCCATTTATGTTAGTATCTGCGCTTATTGCAACTTTATTAATGATGAATGGTATCTTAAGTCGTTTGGATGGTTTAGTTTTACTAGCCTTATTTGTATTTTTTATGAGTTATGTTATTAGATATGGTCTTAAAAACAAAACTGAATCAAGTGAAGATGATGAACCAATCAATATTGGAAAAGCAATAATTATTTCCCTTATTGGTATTGTTGTAATTGTATTTGGTGGTGACTTAGTTGTAAATTCAGCTACAACTATTGCAAATAGTTTTGGTGTATCACAAGCTGTTATTGGTTTAACTGTTGTTGCAATTGGAACATCATTACCAGAACTTGTAACATCTATTGTTGCAGCTAGAAAAGGTGAAAGTGATATTGCCATTGGTAATGTTATTGGATCAAATATTTTCAACTTATTATTTATACTAGGATTATCTTCAACGATTACTCCTATTTTATCTGATGCAAATTCAATAATTGATATTGCTGTATTTATAAGTGTTGGTATATTTACTTATATCTTTGCTAAAACAAAAGGGAAAATCAACCGTGCACCTGCAACTATTTTGATAATCACATATATTGGATACACTGCATATTTGTTAATTAGATAATTATTATAAAGGCTGTTATTACTTATGTAGTACAGCTTTTTTATTTACGTATTCAAATATTTTGACTTTAGGTTATTATAATATATTGTTATAGATGCATTAGTATTTATATTTTTGTATCAATGATTAATGATTTATTATCTGTTATAATAATTAAATAAATGAAATGGAGAATATTATGAAAATAGCATTTGGAAAACATAGAATATTATTTAATATGCCAATTAATCTTGGAGGATTTGCTTATAATAGATTAAGTGAAAAGATGCATGATAGTTTATTTATTAAAGTGATATTATTTAAAGAAAATAAACAAATATCAGGAATTATTGTAATTGATGTAATTGCAATTGATGAATTATTTATAGAAAAACTACAAATAAAAATACAAGAAATTGGATTAAATATTGATGATTTTATAATAAGTGCAATTCATACACACTCTGGTCCAAATGGTACAGTAGATACTTATAGTAAAGATGCAATTTTATATAATAATACTGAAGTTTTTGGTGAGGTTAATTATGAATTAATAGATTTAATGGTTGATACAACAATCAACTTATTGAATGAAACAAAAGATGGATTTGAAGAGTTTATTTGTTATAAGTCAAATGTTGAAATTGATAGTATTGGGAAAAATAGAAATGATATCAATTTAGATGGTGATAATAGTTCAACAAATTATTTATTTAAAACTGATAAAAAACAATGCATGTTAATAAATTATGCTTGTCATCCTACAGTATTAAATTTTACAAATAAAGAAGTTAGTGCTGATTTATTTGGTGCAATATGTACAATAATAGAAAATGATGTTGATCTGTGTGTTATGTTGAATGGTGCATGTGGTGATATATCTTGTCGCTTTACTAAGAAAAGTAGTGATTATAAGACATTAGATTTTATGGCTAATTCTTTTAAGAAACAATTATATAATAATAGTGATTGGATAATTAATAATAAAACATTTAATCTTGTGAATTATAATATTGATTTAGTTGCGAAAACGCCTGATAGTTTAGATGTAGCATTAGAAAAAATAGTGAAATATGAATCTTTATTATTACAATCAAAAAGTAATGGAGCGATTGGTAGTGAACTACGTCAAATTGAAGCTTATTTAGAGGGCGCTAGAGCAAATTTGAAGTTTACTAATAACTTTACACCTAGAAACACTATTAGTCTTAAAGTAAGTGTCTTAAACTTATTTGGTGATGTTTATATAACATTTCCTGGTGAAATATATTCTGAATTAACAAATGAACTAAAATATCAATATAATATAAAAACAATTGGTTATGCAAATGGATATTGTATGTATCTTACAGATAAAAGTGCATTTGATAATGAACTATATGAAGCATCTAGTAGTCCTTTTGCAAAAGGTGAAGGTGAAAGATTTATTGCAATAGTTAAGACATTGATTTAATAATCTTGTATTTTATAAATAATAATTAAGTGTGAATTATGCACTTTTTTTTGTTTGTTTCAATTAAATAAGCTATATTATATATTATTTAATTAGTGATATAAATAACTATAATATATATTCAATTATAAATATTATTTGTGCAAAAGCTGTGCAATAATTAGGTATTGTTAAAAAAAATAAACAATGGCATACTACTAATAGAGGTGAGTATATGAAAAGTCGACAGTTCATTATATTAAATTATATTACCGCTAATGAAGGTGTACAACTTCAAAAATTATTAAATAAGTTTAGTATTTCTAAAAGAACACTATATTATGATATTAGTAATATAAATAAAAGTATTATTAATGAGGGTATCATTAAAAATGTAGAAGGATCATTTTTCTATTTTGGAATAAATGAAAATCATAGCTGTATTCAAAATGATTTTGTAGATAATGTAACATTAAGAAAAAATTATGTATTATATCATATAATTTTAGGTGATTTACCAACAATTAGTGAATTATGTACTATTATGGATTTATCTAAAAATACTATAACGATGTTAATTGAAAAATGTAAAATTGATTTTTTATTGCTTAATTTAAAAGTAACGTATAAGAAGAAATATATTATTGAAGGTGATGAACATAAAATAAGAGACTTATTCTTAACGGTTATTGAAAATTTAAATCCACATATTGATGATATCGATGAAGATATTATTAATCTTGATGAACAAATGAATTTAAGATTAACGGATTTTTCAAGAAAGTTTTTATCTGAATTAAAAAAGCTTATAGTAAAAAGGATAAAAATGGGTTTAACAATCAATGAATTAAGTTATCAAAAAGAAGTTTGTGCATTTAAACATTATCATGCTTGTAAAATGATTTTACCAAGCAGTGCAAGTGAAAATGAGGTAGCTTATTTATGTGCATATATTTCGTCATTGCCAACATTAAATACTGAAGGAACAATTGATAGAATTGATGATTTTATTGATGAATTAGTTTTGAAATTTGAACAAAAAACTGCAATTAAAATGCAATACAAAAAAGAATTTAAAGTTAATATCAAAAGACATATTCAGTCTTCTTATTATCGTATAAAATTTTGTTTTCCAGCACATAATCCAATACTTTATGATGTTAAAATGAAATATGAGTATTTATTTTTAATACTGCAAAAAATCATTAAAAATTCTACTATTCTACCTGAATTTAAGAAAATAAGAGATGAAGAAATAGGTTTTATAACAACATATTTTGGTGGTTATTTAATGGGAGAAGTTAGAGCGACACAAAATAGTCGTGCAATTATAGTATGTCCTAATGGATATATGATGTCTAAAACATTAGAGTTGCAAATATATCGTTTTGTTCCAGGAATTAATATTATTGGTACTACGTCATTATCAAAATTAGATGATGTAATACAAGAATATGATTATATTATTTCCACGTTGCCATTACTAGCTAAAAAGGAAGTAATTGTAGTTAACCCAATATTAACCAAAGGTGATATTGATTTGTTGTTATCTATTTTTACTGATATAGGGATACCAAATCCTAAGATTGATATAGAAAAATTAATAAAGACAGTTGAAAAATATTCTACTGTTCATGATTACAAAAAACTTGAAACAGAGTTATTAAAAACGATTCACCAAATAAATGAAAATGAAAGGTATCAACCTATGTTAAATGAACTACTTACAGAAAATAGAATAAATAGTATCGATAGTGTTTGTGATTGGAAACAAGCAATAGCAGTAGCTGCAAAACCATTAATAGATGATGGGTCTATAACAAATGTTTATGTAGAAAGTATGATTGAAAATGTAATACAACATGGTCCATATATTGTATTAGCAGATTATTTTGCATTACCTCATGCAGGGGCAAAAGATGGAGTTAATCAATTATCAATGTCATTATTACAAGTTAAAAATGAAGTTGATTTAGCAGGAGTTCCTGTTCACACTTTTTTAGTTTTAGCAGCAATTGATAATTCAACACATATTACAGCATTAGCTGCTTTGTCTGAATTATTATATGAAGAGAAAAATTTAAAGTTATTTCAACAAGGAAGCGTTAGTGAAATTAGAGCACTAATTGAAAAGGGAAACTAAATGAAAATACTAGCAGTTTGTGGTTTTGGTGTTGGTTCATCAATGATATTAAGAATGAGTATTGAAAAAGTATTAAAAGAATTAGATATTAAAGCAGATGTAGAAAACCAAGATGTAAATAGTGCAAGAGGAATACCTTGTGATGCAATCTTTACAAGTATTGAAATTGGTCGTGAAATAGCAGGAACTGTTAGTGCAAAAGTATATACAGTAAAAAAATACATGGATTTAGTAGAAGTTCGTGTTGCAGTAAATAAGATGTTAGAAGAAAATAATAAATAGGGAGATATAAAAATGAACGCAATAATTAATAGTATATTTAGAAATCCACCAGTCCTTTTAGCTTTAATATCAGCTATTGGATTAATCTTACAACGTAAAAAAATAGCTGATGTGATTAAGGGATCAATATTAGCTGCAGTTGGTATGGTTATTTTAGATGCAGGTGTAGGAATGCTTGTAGGTTCAATTGTTCCAATTAATAATGCAGTGGGTTCACTTTCAGCAAGTGGATCTGCAGCACAAGGGCTTAGTGATGTAACATTTTTAGCTGATTATGGTGGTTTTGTAGGAACTGCTATGTTAGTGGGAATGATAATTCATGTTTTAATTGCAAGATTTACACCGATTAAAACAATCTTTTTAACAGGACATATGCTTTGGTGGTTTCCTGTAGTATTTGTTGCAGCAGGAGTTGAAGGTGGAATTGAAAATAAAATTATATTAGTAGCTTTTGCAGCAATTGCTTCAGCTTTATATTGGTCAATTATGCCATGGATCATGAGAAAATATGTAAGTGATGCAACTGGTGATGATAGTTTTACTTTAGGTCACCCTGCAGGATTTATTGCTATGTTATCAGGATTTGTTGCAAGTAAAGTAGGGGATAAATCAAAGTCTACTGAAGATATAAATATACCTGAAGGACTTTCATTTTTTAGAGAAATATCAATTACAGGTGGTATTGTAATATTAATTATGTATATTGTAATTGGATTATTTGTTCCATCATTAGTGATGGAAGGTGAAACTTTAGTTATGCTTGCAATTAAACAAGGTTTAGCTTTTGGTGCTGGTTTAACTATTATGTTATCAGGAGTTCGTTTATTAATTAATCAAATTATTCCTGCGTTTAAAGGAATTTCAGAAAAACTTGTACCTAATGCATTACCTGCTTTTGATTGTCCTATTATTTTTAACTATAAACCAAATGCTGTTATTATAGGATTTATGGTTGCAATGGTTACTTCAACAATTATTATTGTTATTTGTAATACATTTAATGTTTTTGGAATAATGGTTATACCTTTAGTTATTACATCATTTTTTGAATGTGGAACAGCAGCTGTTTTTGGTGAAGGTCAAGGTGGTCTTAAAGGGGCTATCATTGGTACTATTGTTGCAGCAATTGCAATGGTATTACTAGTAGGTATTTCGGCAGTGATTTTCTCTGGAACATTACAAAACTGGTTATTAATATTTGGTGGTAATGATTTCTCTGTATTTGGTGTTATTGCGAAATTTATAGCTGAATTAATTACATCTGTTACAGGAATGTTTGCATAATGAAATTTGAATATTTATCAAAAATACATGATTTATTAAATATAATAGAACATAGTGAAAATGAAAATATGGAAAAGACAGTTAATGTAATATGTGAGGCAATTGAAAATAAAAAGTCTATATATATATTTGGTGCAAGTCATGCAGGTATACTAGCACAGGAGCTATATTATCGTGCTGGTGGATTAGTTTTGATTAATCCTATATTACCTAAGTCTTTGATGCTTGATACCTCTCCTATTACTTTAACGAGTAAAATGGAGCAATTAGTTGGTTATGGTGATGTGATAGCAAGTACTATTCCATTTAAACCAGGTGATGTATTAATTGTACATTCTGTTTCTGGTAGAAATGCTGTTGGAATTGAAATGGCAATGAGTGCAAAAGCAAAAGGTGTCACAATTGTAGGTTTAACTAATGTGAGTTATTCTAAAGATGTAACATCAAGACATCCAAGTAAAAAAAGATTGTTTGAAATCAGTGATATTGTATTAGATAATCATGGTGAAAAAGGTGATGCTTGTGTTTGTGTTAATGATGATGGATTAAAAGTTAGTCCTACATCGACAGTTATTGGTGCAAGTATATTAAATTCTATTATGGCTGAAGTTGTTAAGAAATTAATTGTTGATGGAATGATAGTTCCACCTGTATTTTATAGTGCTAATATTGATGGTGGTGCTGAAAAGAATAAGATAGTTATTGATGAATTTGGTGATAGTATTCATTATAGTTATTAGGTCATAGTTTTACAGATATTATATTAAATTAATTGGGGTACTCATGAAGATGGGTGCCTTTTTTTATAAAAAAAAGTATTAATACAATATTATAAATACTGTAATTAATATGTGTACTTAAAATTTGATTGTAGCCCTTACATTTATATGGTAAAATTTACATACAGTATTGATTATAGTTATTTAAGGGGGATTTATATGTATGCTTCTTTAGTATCAAAATATATTGATTTAATTTACAAACAAGTTATAGAATTAGAAAATAATCATAAAAATTATTTCGATTCCAAGACCTTAATTGCATTTAGAGGAGAAAGTGAAGATTATAAGTTGACTAAGCTTATGCCTTCATTGTTTAGAAATAACGAATGGGTAAAAAAAGAAGGACACATTTTCGAACTGTTAAGCGATTATAATATGATTAAATGCGATGCGACTAATATTGAAAAAGCAATTGAAGCACAACACTATTTAGAAATAAGTAGAATGCTTGATATATCATTTAATGTATTGGTTGCTCTGTATTTTGCATGTCAGGATAATAAGTCTAGCGATAGTAAAATGACTAATAAGCATGATGGTGTAATTTATGTTTTTGCATTCCCAGAACATTATTCTCCTCATTCCAATTACATAGAACAATTTTATGAAAATATGTTAAATAAACACCAAGAACCTTATTATAGAAATTTTAAAGTTTTTTCACATAGTTATAATAATGAGAGAATTAGAGTTCAAAAGGGTGGTTTTATATTTTTTCCTGGAGATAAATTTCATCCTATAAATGATATTTATTATAGAATGATAAATATTAAAAAGGAAGAAAAATCTCAAATTTTAGGTGAATTACAAATTTTATTTCAAATTGACAAGGCATATATTTTTCCTGAAAAAACTAATATTAGTGAAATAGTGAAAAATAAATTTAAAACTAGCAATTACGATAGTAAATATGTAAACTTTAATGATGAAATTAAAACATATCTGAATAGAATTGATTATGAGCTGACTATGATTAAAGATAGAGAAGGAAATATAAAAGAAGTAACAGAAATAAATAAAAAACTAATGTTAAGAAATTTACGTAAAGAAGAATATGATATTACAAATTACATTAATGGATATAATGGAATAAATTACGCTGTTGAAGATAGAGAAAATATATTGAAAGAAATTAAGAAAAGGTTTCTTTTATACAAAATAATGTTCAAGGAGGTATAAAGTTGAATACAAATACATTCACTAAAGGAATAAAAATACTAAGTAATCAAAGAAATATAGATATAAACTCTAAGGAAAACATTACTAATATTAGTAATAATATATTCATAATTGACGGTGTTAATAAAAGCAGTCTTCGAGAGGAGAATTTAATAATATATTTAGAAAATAATAATAAAATAGATACTGATTATATGGAAGTCATAGCTAAATTTGAAGAGTATATAACGTACCATCCAGTAATTATCTTTAAAAATTGGGATGAAGAACGAAGAATTTATTGGTCGCAATTTAATAAATTAAACAAGGCGATATGTAGAAAAAAGTTTTCTACTTGGGAGGTTTTATTTATAATATTTCTTTTTTAGAAATTAAGAAAATATATAATGTTACGGGAAATTTTTTATTTAACAATAATGTTAGATATGGTCTTAAAAATAATAAAATAGGTAATGAAATTGGATTAAATTTTAAGAAATATTTATCAAATTGTTTATATGAAAAATTAGATTATGTTAATCAAAATTCAACTGTACGTGATGAAATTGATAATATTTATAAAGAAGCTGAACTTTGTGTATGTAAAGCTGATTTAAATTTATGGAAAAAATTTTGGTTTTGTCATAATGGGATAACAATATTTAGTACTGAAGACATTTGGAGATATGGGAGTTCAATAACTGTTAAACCGTTGAATATTTGCGTAATTAATGGCGCTCAAACATTAACTAATTTTTTTGGTGCAGCAGAATATATCGAACGAGAATTATTGAAAAATATATTGAGCATACCAGGTTTCAAAACTATTATAACAATGGATTCTTTACTTGAAAGTATAATAGTTAAAACTATTTTAATAGAGGGTAATATTAATCAAGTTGCTCAAATAACAAATGGATTAAACACTCAAATACCAATTTTTGAACAAACTCATTTGGCTAATTCTGATGACGTCAAAAGTATTAATGAATATATAGGAAAAGAAATTAAAATTCTAAAAGAAGGAGAAGAAATTGGTGCAAATATAGGGTGTGATTTAATTGATTTTGAGAAAATGTGGTTAACAATTACGGGTAAGCCTGGTAAAAGCAAAAATTTCGATAAAAAACAGCTTAAAAAAATCACGATTGAAATTAGAAAACTGATAGATGAAAATACTTCATCAAAGTGTATTAAACAAATCAAACAACTTATTGAGGTTAATTTATGGTGGGATAGCTTTAAAAAAGATGTTGTTAGGAAAGAAGAATATAGTGCCGTATCAAAAATAATTTTGAGTTATGGTAAAAACTATTTTGGATCTTTTGTTGTTAGTCAAATAAATTGTGATGATAGAGTATATGATGAAATGTTGATTAATTTATATTTTGTGTTCGAAAACATAATGCTAATGTTAAATAGTAATTTGAATGTTTCAGATTTTAAGAAAGACGAATTATTTAATAAAGTGATTAATTGTATAAAAAATTCTACAACCAATTCTAGCGATTCAATTGAATTAACTTCCAGAGAAAAAAATGAACTAATAAAAATTTTAAATGGTGAAAATGTTAGTGCTTATTCCTTTGTGAAAGAGATAAGTGATTATTTTAATCGTATTGGAAAAAAAATAACTTATTTTAGAGTTATTAGTATGATAAATGGAAAATGTTGCGAAGCATTTCCATTTCCTAGAACTACATTTTCAGATTTATATGAAAATGAATCAAAGGTTGATTATGAAAATTCTTCTTTTAAGGTGGCAGTTAATAACGTATTTAAGGTATTTGTAGCAGAAAAAGATATAAACAAGAAAGTCATTGATATTCACTACATTGATAACTTCTCATTTAAAGAATTTGAAGACAAAGCTAAAAATGTATATATCTCTACAATAAAAAGTTTTAATATAGGTGATGAGAAGAGATTTATAAAAGTAAGTGATGATATGGGATTTCATATTAGACCTAAAGCATTAGATAGTTCAGATACATTTGAGTTTACTAATGGTAGTTATATTACTAAAAGAACATTTTGGGCAAATAAAAAAATTGTGGAAAAATTAATATTTGAAACTTATAAGATACCAATGAAAGTTAGTGAGATTAAATAAAAGTCGAAGAAACTAAGATGTATTAGAATTTTAAAAAAACATATCATAATGATATGTTTTTTTTACTCAACATTTTGTAATGATTTCAGATAATGTTTCTTCAAGTTGACTAATTATTGTGGTAACCAATGCATTACCCATCATGAAATACCTTCTTTTTTCAGGCATTCCTGAGTTTGTCCAATTATCTGGAAAAGATTGTAGTCTTTCAGCTTCGACAGGAGTAATATATCTTAATTTATCAGTTTTAAAATCATGGATAACATGAGTACTTCTATTTATACTAGATTCACTTGTTAACATTGTTCTTGCTGGTAAACTTAGACAATCTGGAAAACTCATACTTCCTTCAGAATAGAAATAAGGAAGTCCATCTGTTCTCATTCTTTCAACTTTTTTTCTACCTTTTAAATATGTAAATTTTTCTATTTGTGCATCGTTAAGGAAGTAACTATCTAAGATTGAACCACGTTCTATAACTTCAAGAAGCATTGTTGGTTTATTTTCAACAGGTGTAGTTTTAATTGTTTTAACAACTCCATTAATCATAATACCAGTATTTTGAAAGTTTGCTTGAAATGTTTCTGACATTTCGACTGTATCTTTAAAATCATTTAGTGTTACATCAATTTCTTTATTGTCATTTAACAATATATTTAATGGGAATGATTTTGCAAATAATCCTTCATTTTGCATTATGTCATTTTGGCTGTAACTTGATAATGATTTGTTATATTTTGTGTTTTTATCCCAAGCGAAAATAAATATTCTTTTTCTTTTTTGAGCACATCCATAATCAGCTGCATTTATAATGCGCCATTCAACATTATATCCAAGGTCACTGAATGTTCTTAACATAATACCGAAATCTCTACCTCTTTGTTTTGCTGGAGATTTTAATAATCGATCAACGTTTTCCAATAAAATAAATGGAGTTTGTTTTGTCTTAATAATATCAGCAATTTCCCAAAAAAGAACACCTTTTTTTCCTTCAATACCTTTTTCACCAGATAATGATCTCGCTACTGAATAATCTTGACAAGGAAATCCTCCGACTAGTAGAGAGTGATCAGGGATGTTAGTTTTTTCTACCGTAGAAATATCTTCATTGCTGTGATATCCACTATTTCCAAATCTTAGTTTATAGCAATCTGATGCGTGTTGTACTTTAGTTGATGGTTCCCATTGATTAGACCATACAAATTCCCAATCTTTATTTTCAATTGCTTTACCATTTTTATCGAAGTTTTTAATTTTATTTAAACCGACACGAAAACCTCCGACACCAGCAAACAATTCTATAACTGTTTTTTTCATATAGACCCCTTTTATAATTATATTATATAGTATCTTTGTTTAAGAGCTGATATAATAAACCTAAGGATTATTATACAACATATAGGCAATCTTAGCAAGATCAAATATGTATTAAGGAGAAAAAAATGTTATACAATTATGATGATAGTAGTGAAGAAAGTATATTCAATTATGCTAAAGAATTAGAGAATAAAACATTTAGAGATATTAAGAATGAATATGATAGTCAATATAAAGTCAATCAAGAAACAGTTCCTTATACGCTTAATGAAAAAGCTAAGGGGCAGTTAGGTGGTTTTTTAGAACAATTTTATTTTGGATATAAACCGAATAGTGATCAAATGGCTGATTTTGATAAAGTTGGAATAGAGTTAAAGCAAACTCCTTTAAATTTACTGAAGAATGGTAAATATGCTGCTGGTGAAAGATTGTCAATAACTAACATATCTTATAAAGAACCAGTTAATGATTTTTTTTATGAGAGTCATTTATATAATAAGATAAAAAAAATATTGCTAGTTCAATATTTAAGGGATAAGACAATTGAAAGACTTGATTACGTGATTAAGTTTGTTACCTTATTTACACCAAGTAATCACGATTTAAAAATTATAATAGATGATTACAATACAATTAATAATAAAATTAAAGCTGGGTTAGCACATGAAATAAGCGAGGGAGATACATTTTATCTTGGAGCTTGTACAAAAGGGTCAAATGCAATTAACAGCATAAAACCACAATTTTATGGCGATAATATTCCTGCAAGAAAACGTAATTTTTGTCTTAAGAATAGCTATATGAATTATGTTCTAAATAACTATGTTTTAAATAATAAAGAATCTGAAGAGTCAATTATAAAAAATTTAGATTTAACTGAAGATACACCTTTCGATGATGCCGTAATAGAGAAAATCAATCAATACAAAGGTATGACAGATATTGATATTGCCTTGAAATTAGGAAAAGATTATAAAGAGAATAAAGCATTTTGGTATTCGTTGTCTTTGGGGATGTTAGGAATTAAAAGTAATAGAGCGCTAGAATTTGTTAAATCTAATGTTATTGTTAAAACAGTAAGGGTTGAATCTGATGGTAATATTAATGAACATATATCTTTAAAGCAATTTAAATTTAGTGATTTTATTAAAGAAGAGTGGGAAGAGTCTAAATTGTATAATTACTTTATAGAGTCAAGGTTTTTATTTGTAATATTCAAAAATATCGATGGTAAATATCATCTCGATAGAACTTTCTTTTGGAATATGCCGTATGACGATTTAAACAATATAGCATACAGTGGTTGGAAAAATATACAGGATACAGTAAAAAATGGTGTGGTTTTTAAAGTAGGGGAAAAAGTTGGAAATAGTTTGCCTAAATCTAAAGATAATCCAATCATTCATATAAGACCACATTCTAAGAAGTCGGCTTATAAACTTAATTCAGGATTCGTTAAGGGTGACTTAAGAGATGCTAATCAGCTACCTAATGGTGAATGGATGACAACACAAAGTTTTTGGATTAATAGTAAGTATATGAAAAAAATTATTAATCAATAAAGCAATATAGTATAAATTTTTCTCATAATTAAGTTTAACGTATAATATCCATAAAAAAAACATAATAATTATTTGTTATGTTTTTTAATTTTAACTTGTATTGTTATTTTAGTCTAAAATAATATTCTATATTCATATTCCTATAGAATAGATGCTTCAATATTTTTGATGGTTTGAATCATTTCTTCACTAACCTTTACGTATTTTGATAATTTAATACCTTTAGATAATTCTGTTTTATAAGATTTATGCATTCCTGCAATACTTAATATTACATCTTTTGAGAATTTATTTTCATTGATTATATCTGCATAATAAATTGCGAAAATATGAATCATTGCCAACTGATAATTTTTTGGTGCTTTATTATACATTTCTTTTAAAATCAAACTAATTTTTGTTTCAGTCATATTATTCTCCTTTGAATTTCAATTAAACTAAAAAATTGATAGTTTAAAGTAATTTAACTGTACTATTGTCTAATTATATCACAATAATTGTATATAACAAATTTCACATATATAATTAAAAAGACTGATGATTATATATCAAAAACAATATTACTAATAAAATAGTGAATTTATAGTGTTTCCAAAAATATAACAAAAGTGCTATAATTAAAACATTATGGAGGGAATTATGATAAAAACAATATTATTTGATTTGGATGGAACTTTATTATCGATGGATGTAGAACAATTTACAGGTTTATATTTTACAACTCTATGTGATGCAGTTAAATCTCTTGAAATAGATAGTGATACAATGAAACATGCAATGGGAAAAGGTTTAAGAGCAATATATTCTAATGATGGTTCAACTACAAATGAAGTTGTATTTTGGAATGCTTTTGAGCAGGTAACTAAATGTAATAAAAATGATCTTGAAAATTGTTTAAATGATTATTATGCTAATAAATTCATTGATACACTAGTTTCTTGTAAACCTAATGAATACTCTCAAAAAATAGTTGATTTACTTAAATCTAAAGAGGTTAATTTGATTTTAGCGACTAATCCTTTGTTTCCTTATATGGCTACTCACAAAAGAATTGAATGTGCTAACTTAAAGGTTGATGATTTTAGTGAAATAACTACATATGAAAATTATCATTATTGTAAACCTAATGTTAATTACTTTAAAGAAATTATCAAAAATAATGATTTGAATGTTGATGAAATTATGATGGTTGGTAATGATGCGAAAGAAGATTATGCAATTAGTGAATTAGGTGTTAGATTTTGTTTAATTACTGATGAGTTAATTGGTGATAATCAAAATGTTGAATGTGAATTTAAGGGTAGTTTAAAAGAATTTTATGAATATTTAATTGAAAATTTTGATTAATTATATTATAGTAGTATAGATAAAATTTATTAGTTAATAATTATATTAGAAAATAAACAGAATAAATAAAAAAGATGGAGTGTATTATATGGAACTAAATACTGTAAATGATGGAAAAAATGAATTAATAGAAGTTGAAGGAATACTTTATCGTCGTCTAGCAATTAAAACAAATGTAATAACTGATAAGGATGTAATAGCAGATGTTGCATCTAAATATGTTTTACCTCATATTGAAGCGAATGATATTGTTTTTATAAGTGAGAAATCTGTTGCGTGTTCACAAAAAAGAGCTGTAAAGATGGTTGATATCAAACCTCGTAAATTGGCAGTTACTTTATCAAAGTATGTTTATAAATCACCATATGGTATTGGTTTAGGTATTCCTGAAACAATGGAAATGGCATTAGTTGAATGTGGAACTTTAAGAATATTATTTGCAGCATTTTGTTCTGCAGTTACTAAAGTATTTAAAATGAAAGGTGTATTTTATCATGTTGCTGGTCGTAAGGCTGCATCAATTGATGGACCTACACCATATACTTTACCACCATACAATGAATATGTTGTATTAGGGCCTAAGAATCCTGATGCTGTGGCGAAAAGTGTTAAAGCAGCTTTAGGTGTTGAATGTGCTATAATCGACGTAAACGACTTGAGTGGAGTTATATTAGGGGTTTCTAATCCTAATATGGATAAAGAATTACTTGTGAAAATACTAAGAGATAATCCTCTTGGTCAATCACATCAACAAACACCTATGGGTATAATAAGAGTAACTAAAGGCTGAGAAATCAGCTTTTTTTTATTAAATCATAATTGATGAATATATTAGTTGGAAATGTTAATATTAACAATAGAAAACAAAAGGTGAATATATGAGTTATTTTATGAATAGAGTAAATGTTGATACTTATAAAGAAATGCTTGGTGACTATGATAATTCATGGGTTGTGAATAAATTAAGTGAATTTATAAGTGATGGTGCAAAAGTTTTAGAACTTGGAATGGGAACTGGTTTAGATTTAGATTTACTATCAAAAAAATATGAAGTAATAGGTAGTGATAATTCACCTATTTTTATAAATGATTATAATATTAAAAATAAAGGTGGCAAAGCTATCTTATTGGATGCGATTAATGTAGATATTAAAGATAGCTTTGATTGTATTTATTCTAATAAGGTATTACAACATTTAACAAAAGATCAATTTTTAAAGTCACTTATTAATCAAGCTAAATGTTTAAATGTTAATGGAATTATTTATTTAACGCTTTGGAATGGTGAATATCGTGAAGAACTTTATTTTGATGATAGTTTAAGATTTACTTATTATACTGAAAATGACATTAAGGATATGGTTGTAGATAATTTTGATATAATACATATTAATAGATATACAGAAAGTGATGCTATGGATTCATTATTGGTTGTGTTAAAAATAAAAAATAAAATTTAATAGTAATTATTTGATTTAAAAATAGCATAATATAACATAAAAAAACACTTTCTAAGTAAGTGTTTTTTTTAAAATTGTCCTTAGATGTAGAAAAAGATCCACGCACATTTCATAAATTACTTTCATAAAAATATGATTCATTTTCTACTATTAGTTTAAATCCACAAGAATAATAGAGACTTGCAGCTTTTGTATTCAGTTTATCAACTACCAAACTTATATCATCGCAATTATAATTATTAAATCCACAACTAATTACCTGGTTAAGCAAAGACCAACCATAACCCATATTTCGATATTCTTTTTTCACTGCGAATATTTCGGCACATAAAAAATTAGTAGTAATATTAAAAGCAAGTATTCCATATCCTACAAATTCTTTTTTTGAATTTAATGCGCAAAATATTTTTCGATTTATACCACTTGATTCAACTATATTTTGACCTGTAACATAAATGTCTTTGAATGAATCATCGTGTAATGAGATAATGCTATTTGAATATTTATCTTCAAAATTAACGATGTTAATACTGTTTTTTAATGGTATGTAATCTTTGCGATTTATCGATAAAATATACTCGTTGTCACGTTTAGTAGATTTTAGTTTTAACATTAAATCATGTGTGTTTCTATTTTTGATATTAAAATAAAAATTAAACCTATTAGCATTAATAAGTGTCTTTTGAGCGATTTCAAACATGTTTTGAGTGACTATTTGATCATAATTTATTTTGAAAAAAGGACCTATACAGTCGACCCAATTATTAAAATGATTAAAATAAAATCCAAATAACCCTAGTAATTCATCATCGTAGTTGAAGTAACCAACTATTAATGACATAGAATCATCTATTAAATTTTCAAAATCAGTAAAAATGCTATTTTTTGTAGAAGCACAATATGCGCAATTATGCTGTGAAATGCAATTTTGTGAATATGCAATATCGACACAATTTTTTAAATGAATTTTTTGACAAATTTTTATCATAGCTATCTCCTTAAATAACTGTAATAATTATTACAATCAAATATAAGATTACTGTACAATAAATAATATTAATAAGCAATAAGATTATTGGTTAACTATATAAATAGGTATTGTTTTGCGCAGATAAATTCTGATTTTATTAATACGCGTAGATTATAACATAAAAAAACACTTACAAATGTAAGTGTTACTTTTATAATTGGAGCGGATGATGGGAATCGAACCCACGTAGTCAGCTTGGAAGGC
>CAMQTJ010000019.1 GCA_947037125.1 uncultured Holdemania sp. | reverse complement strand
TAACACTCTTTCCCTACACGACGCTCTTCCGATCTAAATTAATAAAACATTTAAAATTTTATTATTTTTAAATATTTCAAAATAATAAATTGATGCAACAAAACATAATAATACACAAGGAACAATTAAAAATCTGAAAGCAAATTGAATCATTTCTAAAAACGTTAAAAATTCCCACGGAACAAGTGAAGTACAAATAATTAAAAACATAACTCCAACCAAAAGACTTTTTGAAACAAATTTATAGTCATCATTTGAATTTCTATTAATTATAAAAAAATGGAAAAAAGGTATAATCATAGCTAGAATTCCAATAGAGAAAACACACGAGCTTTCGATAGTACCTGTCTGTCCAAAAATTAATTCATTTTTGAAAAATTGCCAAGGTCTTAATGCGGTTAATACCAAACTATCTTCAAATAGAGTGATTGTTTCAAATCGAAAATCCTGAAATATCATTTGTTCTAACATTCCAAAAGTAAAGAATGCACTTAAGCACACTACAAGCAAAATAGCTTTAACAATTGAAACTACACGTTTTTTATCATCGATTAAATTTTTATAGTATAACACTAAATAAACAGCGAACATAATACATACTATTACAAATGTTATATTATGAGATAATGCAAGTCCTAAAAAACCAAACGCTAATGGAAACCAATTATTATGATTTTTATATAAAACATTAACTATTCCAATTAATACAATTGGAATAAACATAAATGCGAAAACCTCGCCTATAGCGGTTCTAACAAATACGCTTGTTAATCTATAGTTGGCAAAAACATACATAGTAGTTCCAAGATAAGGAGCATATTTATGAAACTTAAATTTGTCAATAAAACAAAACATTGAAATTCCTGTAAAAAAAGTTATTACGCCCACTAATATCTGATAAGAATATATAATTGGAATTCCTAAATTATATAAAATAGCAGGTAAAATTAGTAATGTATCACTATAAAACAAAGGTAAACCATATCCATATCCACCAAATTTGAATGGATAAATTGATGGTAATAACTCTCCATTCGCTATTGACGTAGCCAACCCCTCAATTCTTGAGATGTGAAATAGACAGTCACGAGCATATGGAATTCCATTATTTAGAAATGGTAAGCACATAAAAAACGTTATTAAAACGCAAAACAAAATTGATTTATAATTTATTTTGAAATTATTTTTCATTATTTCTTCCTACTTTCCTCGCTATGTTATTAATCATTTATCAATCTTTATCCACTTAAAATATTTAAACGCTTTTATAATATTATATTTTAGCAAATCTTAAAATTATCATTAGATATTCAAATTTATCATTCACTCTACTCAAATACAATATTAATATGATCAGGAATATTATAATAATCTTTCATTTCATAATACTCTCTTGTATTTGGATCATCAATATTACCAAAGTTTCTTCCTCTTGTCATTGGAAGTATAACATCACCTTCGCTATTTTCAATATCTTCCATTATTCTTATTCGCTGTGAGACTACTTCAATATTATAATCAACTATCTCAATTTTTTGTATAAAATTAATCATACAAACTAAAACCAATATAATGAAAAATTTATAATTAAAATCAATATACTTTATATAAATATATTCAATAAGAATTATAGATGCAATAAATGATAGATAATAGACCCTCATCGTAGCACCTGCAAGAGGTACCAACGCTAATATTGGAAATACGACAAATAAAAATATAACGAACAAATTAAAATCATTAAGCTTAAATGAAATTTTAAAAACATCTATGACAAGAATAATCATAACTACTAGATAATAAAACAACGGAATTAATAACTGCATAGTAATAGTTTGACTCCAACCAAAATAAGTATAAGGCATGAATAAAACACTTAAATATTGGGTGAATTGTACATTATATAAATTTGGAATACAGCACAAAAGACAAATAAATATTATTGGCAATAAAACAACTAAATTAGCTATTAATAATTTTTTTTCTTTATTCCTTAGAAGTAATTTAATTATAAAGTATAAAATTATTAATGTAATTATAGGATTCAAGTAAAATATATATTGAGCAAAACATAAAAAACCAGCTCCGATAATATCAAAAAAACTAAAAGAGATCATAACATCAATTCGGTTTGTTCCTCCAGGTGACATAATCGATAATAAAAACGCAATGAATAAACAAATAATTTGAATATAATTAATTTTAATTAACTTTACTTTTGTATATTTCTTATATAATAATATTATTATCGTTATTAATATGACTGATATTGAATAGTTTTCTACAGCAGAACCTGAAATTATTGAAACAAATATTACCATCAGGTACACAAAAATGTTATTTGGTAATTTTACATAATTTAACAAAATAAAAATAAAAATAGTTATTGATAAAACAGGCCAACAGTAAGTAATTGCCCCTGTTAACCACAGAACAGATTCATCCAAAATATCTAATGAAATACAAAAATATAGCAAACATATAATTATACTAGCTATTATTACTTTCTTATTTTCAAACCTATTACTAATTACATACGTTGCAATTAGTAGCGGCGCAATAATAAACAAAGGATTTAATATTTTAAATAATACATCTCCATACAATAAAGAAAATGTAATAAAAAAAGTAGTGGAATATCTAGTAGACCAAAATACATATTCATAAATAGTTGTCTCAATAACTTGATATAAATTTAATATTCTCTCCGAAGGCAATTTCATATTAAATGCGCTTCTTGTCGCATATCTAAAATCATCACCCATTAAAAAAACACTACTATTAAAATATATTAAAACCCCAAAAAACAATAAAAATATAATTAAAATTTTCCCCTTATTACTCATATTATTCTTTTCTCTTTCTTAACTTAATTATATAATAGATTAACATTATCGTAACAGTACCAGTGGATAATATAATTCCTATTTTTTTAAGCACAGTTTGTTGATAGTAAATATTAACTTCACATTTTCCATCTATATTAACTAATATTTTTCCATCCTTCATTTTAGCATCAATAACTTCCATACTATTATTATCCAGATTAGATATCATTACTTTGTAGCCTTTGTAATATGTTATTGGAAATATTAAATCCCCACTATAATTGACAATATAACTAGTGTTATAATAATCTTTATTTTCGACCGCATCTATTTTATTTCGATTAATATCAGTTACATAATTTGGAGGATTCATATAATCATCAAATTGAGGAGAAAGATAATCATATGCAGCTAACTCAAATTGTGGAGCAGATTCATATTCATATAAACCACTAATATTTTTTGTAGGATGATAATTTAAATTTCGTGAAAATGTTTGCTCCATCTCCATTATTGGCGATAATAAGTATAAAGAATTAAAAAATAAAAATATAACAACTAACAAATTCATTATTATACAATTTTTAAATAATTCAAAATAATAAACTGCCGAAACAAAGCATAATAAAGTACATGGAATAACTAAAAATCTAAAAGCAAATTGAATCATATTTAAAACTGACAAATATTCCCATGGAACTAGTGAAGTACACAACAATAAGAATGAAATACCAACAAAAAAACTTTTAGTTACAAATTTGTAATCTTCATTCCTACACCTATTAATAATAAAAAAATGAAAAAAAGGAACTATTGTTGCAAACAGACCAACCGAAAAATTCATTGAAGATTCAAAAGGTCCCATATATCCAAATACAATTTCATTTTTAAATAATTGCCATATGTTTAAAGCAGACATAACTAAATCACTCTTTAATAATGTATTTGATTCAAACATAAAATCTTGTACATACATTTGTTCCAACATTCCAAATGTGAAAAAGGCACTTAATAATATAACTAGCATTATCGCCTTGAGTATTGACAGAATTCTTTTTTTCTCATTTATTAAATTTTTATAATAAAGTATAATATAAATAAAGAACATTATACAAATTACTACAAAAGTAATATTATGTGATAACGCTAGTCCTAAAAACCCCACCGCCAATGGTAACCAATTATTATAATTTTTGTACAATACATTAACGATACCAATTAGTACTAGTGGTATAAATACGTAAGCAAAAACTTCTCCTATCGAACCTCTTACGAAAACACTAGTTAGTCTATAATTTGAAAATATATATAACATAGCACCAAGGTATGGTGTAAATTTATGAAACTTAAATTTACTAATAAAGTAAAACATAAAAAGAGCTGATAGAAATGTAAGTAAAAATATTAAAATTTGATAAGTAAAAATAATTGAAAATCCAAAATTATACAATATCGAAGGTAATATCAACAATATATCACAATAAAACATTGGTGATCCATACCCATAATTGCTGTATTTATATGGATATATTGAAGGTAAAATATCACCATTCGCTAAAGCGGTGGACATTCCTTCGATTCTAGATATGTGAAATAAACTATCGTGCCCAGCAATAATACCGTCTTTAATAAATGGTAAACACATAAATATGGAAATTAACAAGCAAAATAAAATCGGTTTAAAATGATGTTTAAACTTAATCATCATCCCAAATACCAACTTTCAAATATACGACAAAATTCTTGAATAAAACTATTTGTAGTTGACAATCCTGTAGTAACAGGTAAAAATGCTAAAAAAGTTAAATAAAATATAATTAAATAAATTAGAATGGATTTTTTATATTTACAGTTTAACTTAATAAGAATATTTACACCATTTAGCAATATAATTATTAATATTGGTAAAAGAAATATATAATTATATAAATAGTAATGTTTATTAGTAGCAAAAATTATTAAAATAGTAAATAATAATATCAACAAATCAAAAGCATATTTTTTACTAGATTTAAATGTCCAGTATATAACAAAAAAAGTCGAACTTGTATAAAATAAAACTTCAATAGGATTATTTATAATAGAAATAGTATTAATAATATATGTGTACTTTGAAAAATTATAAAATATCGGTTTTAATCCAAATAAAAACTCAAATAAATTACTAGAAAAATCAAAATTAGCGGTACTACTCTCTTGAAACATATAAAATACTTTTATACTATTGTTTATCATATGAAAATCAAAAGCGTTACTAATTAAATAATAAGCTAATACTGGAATAATAAATAATAATATAGATTTTATATAAACTTTATTATTACAAAAATTATTTTTATTTTTATATAATATTAGCATGAAAATCAATAAAAAAGGCAATAGAGTAATATCAGCCATACAAGTAATTGCGAATAATAACGAAAAGATATAAAGGTATTTATTATCCTGATTACTTACGATATATTTTAATAAAAGCAAAATAGAACTTAAAAATAATAACATAGTAATAATTAATTCGTTACCCATAACTGATAATGTCAAGAAAATAAAATTACAAGAGAATACTAAAGTACCCAAACAAGCTAAAATAGTATTCTTAAATTTAATTTTAAGTATGTTAAAAAATATAGGTATAATTAGGGCAGATATTAATATAAATACAAATGAATTAATATATTGATTTACTATCGCACTATCATAAAAATATTTCAAAAATGTCGATAATGAAAGGAAGTCATTATTAAGATTAGAATTAATAATCATATTATTATTCGAATTAATTTTTGACTTCAATAAATTTTGTTCATCATTAATACTTAAATATTTAGATTCATCATTCATGATATTATAATCAATCAAACCATTAATAGAATCAACACCAAATTCATATAACTTTATATCCTGATCACTATTCACAATTTTCAAATAATTAAACTGCCATTCATATCCAGATACAACTTGATTACCAAATTCTTCACTATTCCCTAAATGATTGATTTCGCTTACTAAAAACCACTCACTTTGATCATATGAACCGTATATGTTATAGTAGTTTTCACTTTGACTTAATGATTCAAAATCCATGTAAATAGAGTTAAATTTAGTATCACTAATTAATTCAATTATAATTTCTTCTCCTGAACTTTTGTGCTGATAATATGATTTCGGCATATTTCCTACATCTAAATTATTATTCATTGAAAATGATGCAATAGTAATAAAATTTAACATCAAAATGAAAATTAACTTTCTATCAATTTTCGTTAAGTACGTCTGTAAATTATTAATATCATTATTTCTTTTAATTACCATTATAAAAAACAATAATAACAGACCTGTTAAAATACCAATCGGTATTATGTAGCCGTTACCAAAAATTCTAATCCCAATTTTATATAATATTTCCATAATTCCCCCTATTATAAGACTCCATCTTCTACATTTATCTCTAAATAAATAGCTACTTATATATTTAATAACGTACTACGCTGTATAAATTACCGTTATTCTAATACTTAATTAACTTTAATAAACTATGATATCTTCTACTAAAAATTTATTTATCTAAATATTGAAAACTATTGTATTTTAATTAAAAATTAATTATCTAATATAAATCTTTTGAAAGTATTGAAGTAACCATATCATCTTTAATGATAAATACATTGTAAATAAACCTATATATATGTAATGTAATTTTATTTGAATATAACAATCATAAATGATTATTAAATATATTTAATTAAATTATTCTTAAATCACATGTAATTTTAAAAACTATTCACAAATCCATCATTTTCACCCCTTCAAATGATAACTAGTACCATCAAACAATGATCCTGATGTAACTAAATATAAAACATCCGTAATATTATTATCACTAATATATAAATCAATATCAAACCCAGGATATTTTCTTAAGTCAATGAATATTGTTTTTTCAAAATGACTTGAAATAACAGGCTTTATTGGATTAACATATGAATCATTAAAAACCAAAAGATTTCTACCATTTTCAACTGTGGGATTGATAAAAACCACTTCATTCATATTAAGCCCGTAATATAAATCATAAAATACTGCATTCTTGTCTACACTAACACCATTTTCAATAAAATCATTTTTATTATCATATTGATCTATAGCTCCGTTGAAGAATGTTAAATACTCAGGTAAATCATAAATAACATCACAAAATGGTTCACCATCAAATATAAATGCTGTCTGTCTTCCATATAATCCATAATAATCAAAATTAGGTAAACAATATTGTTTAATATTGTTTTTTGGTTCAATATCACCATAATTATTATTAAACATATCTGCTATTTTCAAATAACCATTATAAGCCCCTAAAGCATTCCAATGTGCATCTGTTTTGAAATAATGTTGTTCATAATAATCTAAATCTAATGAAAAATCCGTTGCATATTGAATATCATCATCCAATAATGAAACAAAAAGTTCATTATAATACATCCCCTTTGAATCTATTCCGTTTACATCATCAAATATATTTGTTTCATTTAATTTATATGGCTTAAATACATAAAAATTCAAATCAGTATAATATTCAGCTAGATTATTAATACTATTACTAGCATTTATCGCACCATTTTCCCTGTTACTATCCTTTTGAATTGGATATTCAGTCAAATAACCATCAAGTTTATCGAAAGTATAAACATTTGGCCCTGCATTTATCAACGCTAAATCACTCTCGCTCATAACAGATATTGAATTCAGTCCATAATCAACTTGTCTATTAAAAGTCAAAAATTTCTCTCTTAATGGTATTTGATCAATTAGAGCATTTTCAAAAGTATATTGAAAATGAAAATCTAACACATTAGTAATTGTTGGCTTAATAAATTGATGAGCATCTCTTTTTTCCATATCTAAAAATGTGGTTTGTTGTTTAAATAAAGTTAAAATCAACACACTTATGCATAAAAATAAATAAGTAAAACAAAAAATTCTATTCCTTAAATTCTTCATATTAATATTTTTTCTTTACTATAAAATTTGGTCTTTTCTTACTTTCCATGTAAGTCTTTGATAAATATTCTCCAATTACACCAATAACAATTAATTGAATTCCACCCATTAATGTAATAATCACAATTAAAGAAGGAAATCCACTTACAGGATCACCAATAAAGATAGCTTTTAAGAATATAAATATCATATACATAAACCCACAAAAAGAAACAAATAATCCCATAAATGTTGCTAAACGCAACGGAAAAGTCGTAAATGCAACTAAACCTTCAATTGCATACTTAAACAATTTAAAAAAGCTCCATTTAGTTTCACCGGCAACTCTTTCAACATTTTCATATTCTAAAAATTTTGTATCAAAACCAACCCAAGAAAAAATACCTTTCGAAAATCTATGATATTCTGGCATTTGGATAATAGCATCAACCATATCTCTTGTCATCATACGATAATCACGTGCCCCATCCACAATGTCGATATCAGACATTTTATTGATCATTTGATAAAATTTACGAGCAAAAAAACTACGTATAGGTGGCTCACCTTTACGATCGACACGATATGTAGCAACAGAATCATATTTATCATTAACAATTAAATTATACATTTCAGGTAATAACTTTGGTGGATCTTGTAAGTCTACATCCATAATAACACAAAGGTCACCAACAGCATGTTTAAGACCTGCAAGCATTGCAGCTTCTTTTCCAAAATTACGACTAAATTCTATAATTACAATCCTACTATCAATATCTTTTAACTTCAAACACTCACTAAGAGTTTGATCTTTACTTCCATCATTAACAAAAATCAATTCATAATCGCTAATAGTTTTTCCAACACCTATGTACTTCATTACTTCTTCATAAAATAAACTAACAACTTTTTCTTCATTATAACATGGTACTATAATTGATAATTTCACGATTAATCCTCCTTTTTAGAAAATGCAAATAATTTCAACAATAAAAATGTTATTGGTATTCCTATAATTGCAGCTGTAGCATAAGCGAATAATTTATACCACCCTAAAACATTAAATAAAATATAAACTACAATATATTGTACAATAAAATTAGGAATATATGAAATACAATATTTGATAAATTTCTTTATATTTAATTTATTTTTAAATATAATAATACTATTCAACAAATAACCTATCGATAACGATATTAAGTAACCAATTACAAATGCGAAATTCTCATTAACCCATGAACTAAAAATTAACGCAAAAAATGTTCCATTGAATGTATTGATAACACCAATAATTAAAAACATAATAAAATCTTTACTAAAAAACATTTTTATAATTTTATCTTTTTTCGATTCTTCATATTCATTCCAAGGATAAATATCATCTTTTTTAACGATAAATGATTTTTCACTTATATCCGCAATTGGTTGATCTGAAAATGAATCAGAATAAAAAACATTTATTTTATCATTTGGAAATAAAAGTTTAAATCTTACAACTTTATTATCCCCATAACAATTTTTACTTAAACACTTACCTGTCTTTACATCAACTAAAGAAGCAATAATATTTACATTTAATCTAGTACATAATTCCTCAAGTAAAAACTGTGGAGATGCACTAATTATTAAATCATCGTTTTTCATTTGTTTTAAATAAAATGGTTTAATTTTATTTTGATTTATATCCCAAAATTCAATAACTTCTTTATTTATGTCGTCGAACAATGAAAATATTTGATAAACAGACTCTTTGACGTTCTCTTTACTATTTAATGATAAAATATATTTCGTAAAACTAAATCCTATATTAGGTAAATATATTAAAGCTTTCTTATTTTTTTTAATTAGAAACTTAAGAAAATCCTTTGTCGAGTCTCCATTATAAATTGTTTCATCAAAATCATAAACATTCATACTAATCCCTCATTCCATCTCTTAATTCAGACTCAATTAAAAAATCAGTATAAATACCATCATAACCATCTTCTAAAAGTTCAAATTGCTCTGTAAAGTCGTTTATCGTATGAATAAATACTGCCATTCCTGCTTTAGTTTCTCTATCTAAATTAACTTGTCTGTTTAATTCTTTTGTGATAACTTGTTGTTCTCCGTATAGATTACTCGTTATTACATCGATATCATTTTTACGACAAAAGTCCATTACAGCTTTTGGATTCGTATTATAATGATTTTTATATAGTGTATATATATAATTATCAAACTCATAAATTTCATCTAGTTTTTCAAAATGTTCTTCATAATAAATTTGAGGAATAATATTGTCTAATAAGCTTTCATCAACTTCGATAATTTGATTAATTGTCTTTTCACTAATATCTATTAACTTATCAACTTCAAATATCTCATCAACGTTATTAACTTCATCATATAAAAATTGTGACCCATAATCTAAAACAATTAAAATATCATCATACTCAACCATTAATTCTATTAAATCATCTACACTTAATGGCGTATATTTACCAAAAATTTTATTATTCATAAATTCAGCATAACTCATTGGCTCACTAGTAGCATTTTCTTGACCAAGTCTTAGTTCTTTATGTTGTTGCCATCCATGATTTAAAACTAATTTGCCATCACTTGTCTCACAAATATCTACTTCAAATACTCTAGTTCCACTATTGTAATTGTATTCAAACGCTTCAAGTGAGTTAGTATAAGGAGCACTATCAATTGCCCCTAATGCATGTGCAACTACACTATAGTTATTAAACCATAAACCATCTACCCTTTTCGCTTCTACTTTACGATTATATTTAATAATTCCACTAAATACGATTGTCACAACAACCCAACAAATTAATATTGAACCTAATATTTTTTTAAATTTATTCACTTTCAATCTCCTTATATACAGAGCTATCAAAATAATCATTCTTTAAAATATCTTGAAATATATTTAATCTTTCAATCAAATACGCACTTTTATTATCAATGTATTTTTGATCAGCAATTTCATTAAATAATTCATAAATTTGATTATTTTCATAAATTACATTTTCGTCTTGCCAACTAGTTCTAGATCCATTAATTATAGTGTTACTTCCTGCTGTAAACACATCATTACCCATAGAATATGTTAAATCATTATCTAATCCAAACATATTTGAAATTGTTGGGTAAACTTCAAATTGCGACACGTTTTCTTCAACAACTTCAGGTGTTATACCTGGAGTCCATATCATAAATGGAACATTATTTAAACGATGAAAATCACCTTTATAATCTGTGTAATATTCCCAAATTAGATCATGAAACATTCCATAAGAATAATGATCAGAGAATAAAACAAAAACAGTATCTTCTAAAATTCCTTGTTTTTCAAATTCATCCATCATATGTTTAATACCATTATCCAAATCCCTTGCTGCTGCCATGTAATATTGAACCTCTGAATTCGAATCAATTATTTCACTTGCAATTTCAAAATCATCTTTCAAATAAGTTCGATTTTCATCATATGGAGTATGAGTACTTACTGTTATTAAGTATGATAAAAAAGGTATATTCTCATCGTAATTTTCTAATATTATCTCAGTGCTTTTTTCAAACAAAGATAAATCAGTTGGCCAATTATAACCAAAATTCTCAGGTAGTTCTATCCCCATCATTTCAGCATCGTAAAACTTATCATATCCAAGTGCTTCATGATATTGAAAACGATTATAAAATGAACCATCGCTGTTATGAAACGAATTAGCACTATAACCCTGTTTTTTAAATAAATTAGCTAAAGAATTTGGAAATGCATTATCTTTAAACATATATGCAGTATTTCCAAAATCCATTGATGGAACTAGCCCTGTATTAACAGCAAATTCTGCATCAACTGTGGTAGCTGGAAATCTTGGAGAATAATAATTTTTAAAATATATACCTTCTGTTGCCATTTTATACATTGTCGGACTTATTTCTTCATGAATTCCCCAAGTATTTAAACTTTCAGCTAAAATTAAGACAACATTTTTACCTTCAAACATACCTGTTTTATCATTAACTACTTTTTCTCTACTGTTTTCATCAAAATATTGATTAATTTCTTCTAACTTAGCAACATCTTCAATTTTAAGACTATTTTTTACTATATTGTATATATCACGGTATGTATATGTGAAAATACCAAATCTTTCAATTGATCTTGATTTATTATAAACATTATCATATAAATAATCATCAGTTAAATACAATTGAGTAACATCATCCATTTGATTTCTAAAAGTTAGTTGCACACAATTGTAAAGTAAAATAGACCCTAATAAGTAAATTAGAGTAACTTTATATTGTACCTTGATTTTGTTAGTGCTAATAAATTTAAATAATATTAAGAAATTTAAAAATGGTATAATTAAAAATAGCACATAAGAAAAACTTAACGTTTTACTAGTTTCACCTTTAACTACAAAAAATTCTTGAATACTACTTAATCTTGTTAATGAATAAAAATCCGCAAAAATACTAAAATACATAATTTGTGACAATCCTAAAATACAAGCAAGACAAACAATAATTGTAGAATAGATCAATTTAGCTTTTTTTGTTTTAAGTAAATAATTAACTGCATTAAACATCATACCAATAGCAAAAGAATAAATTATTGCCCTTGATGATATCAATCTAAATCCTAGAAATCCTTTAACAAATATATCAACTAATACAAAAGACAATGGAACTGATAGAAATAAAGCAATATGTTCAATTTTAAAATTTTTAATTTTTTTCATAAAATACCTCACCAACTAATTATATCACGAATATATGTGACAGTAAAAATAAAATACTGTATAATAATATTATTATTAGTTAAATAAAAAATATTATTATAATATAGCTAAAGAAATTATTAATATTTTCCACTAATTTTATAAGTTTTATTTTAATTTTCATCACAAAATATTTATAATGTTATAAGTTTTATTTTAATATTAATAAAAGGAGATACCCATGAAATCATTTAAAAATTATATTAAGGACAATAAGACTCTGATTATATGTATGTCAATAATCATATTAATTATGTTTTTTCCATATATCTTTAAAATCAAAGACTTTGTTTTAGGATATGACTTTCAATACCAACATTTATTCTTTTACCAAGATTTTCATCGATTAATTTCATCAGGACAGATGCCATTTTGGTCAAATAATCTATTTTTGGGAACTAATTTTTTCGCAAGTAAATCATATTATATTTTAGGAGATCCATTTTCTTATATAACCTTATTATTTCCTGCCGCATGTATGACCTATGCATTAATGGTTACTTACATTTTAAAATTTATTACAGCAACATTGTTATTTAATCATTTACTATTTAAAATGAATTATGACAACAAGATAAGAACAATAGGTAGTTTACTTTACGGCTTTTGCGGTTGGGCTACATTATTTGCAGAGCACCCTACATTTTTAGTTTGGCATACATTTTTACCTTTGATCTTAATTGGTATAGAATATGTATTAAAAGACAAAAAATATTCCATATTTGTAGTATCCGTAACTATTTTAATCCTTTCGAATTATTACTTATTCTTCACTACTTCAATTTTTTTAACCTTGTATTGGACACTAAGATATTATCAGCTTAGCAAGTTTAATTTTAAATCATATATTATTGATACACTAAAGTTAATTTTGTATTATATATTAGGTGTTTTAATATCAAGTATACTGATATTACCTTCAGTTTTATACTTGGTACAAAATTCAAGAGTATCTCAAGATATTATTTTGACTAATAAATACAATCCTATAACAATTTATTTAGATATGATAATAAAAGCTCTTATACCTCCATTTAAAGTAAGTGAACTTAATCATATGTTATTTAGCACTAGTGATTACAATACTAATCAATTAAGTCTTTATAGTAGTGTTATGGTATATTTGATGTTACCTCAACTTTTTATAAACATTAAAAATAAAGTATCAAAATCTTATTTACTAATACTATCCATATTATTTATCATATTAATTTTCCCTATAGGATCTAGTATAATGCATGGATTTAATCAGCCTAATTTTAGATGGACTTTATTAATAATCTTAATGACAATACTTGCATTTTGCCACATCTTAAAAAATATTAAATTAAATAAAAAAATGTTATTATTCACTCTAGGTTCATATATATTAATAATTTTGGGCTTACGTTTTATAGCTAATTATAAATATGATTTTATATGGGAACATTTAAGTTATGAATATAATTATCTATTACTATCAATGTTGTTACTAATTATTTTTTCATTTATAGTATTTAATTATAAAAAATATTATAAAATATTAATCGTATTTTTAGTATTTGAACTCTCTCTTTCTTCATACTTAACATTAAGAAGATACCCAGATTTTGAAGATTTTGATTATTTAAATGTATTACCACAAACACCATTTGATTATATTAAATCAATTGAGGATGAAACTAGTTTTTATCGTATTTATGTACCTTACAGTGAAAGTAAGGCTGCTATGCCACATAATATTAATTTACTATATGATTATAAATCGGCATATACTTATGATAGTTTATATCAACCAACGCTAAATCAATTTGTGACAAATGATTTAAAATTCCCTGAGAATACTTGGCAAATAGACGTCCACGATATTGAAATAATGAAAAATTTATCATTTAAATACCTAGTTGTCGAAAATAACGAGTTTAATTTAGGTAGGGAGATGTATTACGATTTACCCATAGATTTAAATGATCACAAAGAATTTCAACTAATTAAAGAAATTGATGGAAAGCTTATTTATGAAGTAACGGATTATACTCCTTTTCCTTTTGATATCACATATTTAGGCGATAATAATATTAAGGGTACTATAGAGACTTCTACAACTAATTACACAATTCCTATCGCTTTTGACAATGGTTGGAGTATATTTATAAATAATCAAGAAATAGATGTGCTAAACGATGATGGCTTTATATCATTTATTGCTACTGAATCAGGAACTATATCTATGTCATTCGTTCCTCAAGGTTTTAAAATTGGAGCAATGATATCACTTATCAGTATACTAATAGCAATATACATAATAAAAAAAGAGCATTAGCTCTTTTTTTATTATGATTAATCCCAAATTTATTATTAAAATTGCCAATAAATAAATGGATTAAATGAATTATTAACTAAAAACATAACGCAAATAAAGAAAATAATTAATAAATAGATATCAAATACAATTCCAGTTGATAGTTTACTATTCATCTTATCAAACATTTTTTTGAATATTGGTGTAGAAGCAACACATCCAATCACGATATAAGGCCATAAATGAGCTATAGACAGGTTGTAAAAAGTTTTAATAGAGTTGAACCCATTAAGTCCAAACATCGCCTTAAGATAGACTAAGATTTGACTAACTGATTCTGATCTAAAGATAACCCATCCTATACATATGAATAATAATGCATAAAAATGTTGAACAAATTTAGGAGATTTACTTAGGTATTTTCCTAAAAACATTTTTTCTACAGCCAAAATAACACCAAAATATAATCCCCATATAATAAAGTTCCAAGTAGCACCATGCCACATTCCTGTTAAAAACCAAACTACAAAGATATTAAACAACCATCTTTTATTACTAACTCTATTACCACCTAATGGTATATAAACATAATCTTTAAACCAAGAGCTTAATGAAATATGCCATCTACGCCAAAAATCTGTAATTGAAGTTGATATATATGGATAATTAAAGTTCTCTAAAAATCTAAATCCAAACATTTTACCAAGTCCTATAGCCATATCACTATAACCACTAAAATCAAAATAAATTTGTAATGTGTAAGAGATAACCCCTACCCATGCTAATGAAAATCCTAATTCATTCATATCAGTTTTAAAAATTGTGTCAGCAATCAATGCAACTTGATTAGAAATTATTATTTTCTTACCTAAACCTAATATAAATCTTCTAATACCTTCTGCAAAATCATTAAAATTTTCTTTACGGTATAATAAATCTTCTTCTACTGTTTGATATCTAACGATTGGGCCTGCAATTAATTGAGGAAATAATGCTACATAAGTACTTAAAATTAAAAAACTTTTTTGAACTTTAACTTTACCATTATAGACATCAATTACATAAGATAATATTTGAAAAGTATAAAAACTTATTCCAATAGGTAAACTAATTTGTAAAAATTCAACTGATAAATTAAATACAGAATTAATATTATCAATAAAGAAATTAGAGTATTTAAAATATCCCAATAATCCAAGATTTATCATAACACCAAAAATAAAGATAGCTTTATGTAATTTTACATTATCTTTCTTTTTATCCATTAATATAGCAACTAAATAATTACTAATTAATGAAAATAACATTAAAAATATATAAATAGGTTCTCCCCAAGCATAAAATCCTAAAGAAAATAATAGCAATACAACATTGCGATATGTTCTATTTTTACATAAAAAATACACAACTATAATACAAGGTAAAAATGCAAATAAGAATGTTAAACTACTAAATAACATAAAATAATCCTCCTAATAATCAGAAAACACATATTCAGGCGTAGAATATAATGATCCAAAAAAACCTAAATATAATATATCTGTAATTTCATTTTGTTCTAAATAATCACTTAATACAAAGTCCGGATTAATTCTAGGATCTATATAATAAGTTTTATCAAAGTGCGAAGCAAGTAAATTTTTAATTGGACCTGCATATGAATCGGTAAATACTAGTAAGTTTCTATTAGTATTTTGATCAAATTCAAATATTATTTCTGCTTCATCATTTCCATGATAAATACTATACATAAAATTCCAACTATAACTATCTATTGTGTTATTTTTAAATTGATCTTTTGCATCATATTGTTTCTGTTCACCATTAACAATTGTTGTATAATCTTCTAATTGATAATTATAATCGCAAAACGTATCCCCTTTAGTTTGATAAGCTGAACCACGTCCATATTGACCATAATATTCAAATTCATCAAAACAATACTCTGAATCATATGTTGCATATTCAATATTACCATAATTAACATTAAACATATCCACAATTTGGCGATATCCTTCATCAGCTCCAACATTATTCCAATGTGGATCTGTCATATAATACTTCGCTTTATAATCCTCTAAACTGACAAAGCCATTAGTACCATATTGAACATCTTCATTTAACGAAGATTTAAATAAATCTTCATAAACAGGTCCATAAGCACTAAAATCATTATCTTCATCAAAAATATCAGCTTCATTCAAACGTAATGGTTTATATACATACATATTGATATCCGGATACTTATTCGAAATATCATTAATATTATTAGTTATATTAACGATGCCTTCTTCCATGTCATTACGCTTAAATAATGGAAATTCTAATAAATAATCTTTTGCAGCATCAAATGTATAAACATTGTCCCCAATTTTAACTAAAGAATATTCACCCTTATCAATAACACTAATTCTATTTAAGAAATAATCATATCGATAATAAATTTTTAAAAATACTTCTCTTTTCATAAACTGATCTGTCATCGCATTTTCAAATGAACTTTGAAATGAACCATCTTTGATATTATAAATAGTAGGTGCAATAAATTTATTTGCTACTCTACCCTCCATAGATAATTTTTCATTAGGAGTCTTTAGAAATATTACGTAAACAAATACAAAACATAAAATAAGTGTAAACAATAAAGATATAAATATATTTCTTTTTTTCATATTAATATAAATTTATCATATATATTTCTTCCATATATATGTTAAATAGTCCTCCCATATAAACAACCAAATCGATATCATTATCACTAAGATAAAGCTTTAAATTAAAGGTACTCCCATTATCAAGTTCATAATGTCTTAAATCAACATAATGTGTCTTATCAAAATGTGAGGCAACTACAGGTTTAATTGCATTAGAGTAAGAGTCTGATATAATAAGCGCATTTACTCCGGTATTATCACCAAAGTCAAACACAACTTCACCTTTGTCTGCTCCAAACATTTCGCGATAATGGTTTACTTTGATATCATCTTCATATATATCATTTAAATACTCATCAACAAGACCTAATTGTTCAACTTGTTCACCATTAATAAATATTTCATGCTCATCTAATTCATATACATAATCACACAATGTATCATATTCATCTAAATCAATATTATAGTTGCTTCTTTTCGCATATGAACCATAAAATTGAACACCAGAGCATAACTTAACATCCGAATCCTTAGGTAGTCCGATTTGTGGATATTTACTTGATATTTGAGTAATTAATTCCTTATATCCCTTTTTTGCACCTTCAGCATTCCAATGGTGATCAGTTTTATAATTATAAAGTTTATATTCTTCAAAGCTATTATACAATGTTTCATGATAGCTAATACTTGGGTGAATTTCTTTTTGAATCCAAGAAGAATAAAAATTACCTGCTCCTAATATTTCATTGTCTGTATCAAAAAAATTAGTATCACGGGAATTAGTAACTTTAAACAAGAAAAAATCAGTATCATCGTGATATTTTTGTATTTCATTATAATTAAAAATCCTTTTTTCAAGCATGCTAATCAAACCATCTTCTTTCAAAAAAGGAAACTCAGCAAGCCATGATCCTTCATTAGATACTTTATATATACCATCATCCGAAATACTTACGAGTGACATATCTTTATTTTGCGTAATTGCAATTATATTTTTCAAAAAAGCATTTAAACTCGTATAGTTATTTATATAACTTTGTCTATTAACAAACTGATCTGAAACCGCCTTTTCAAATGTAGTCTGAAATGAACCATCTATAACATTTTTAATATCAGGCATTATAAATGTAGATAATTTACGATTCTCTTCTAATGATATTGTTTTTTGTGGACTAAATATAGTTAAAATACATATAACTACTAATGAAGTTGTTAAAATAAGTGAAAATAATATATTTCTTTTTTTCATTTATATTCTCCTAAACTACGATTAAAAATCCAACTAAAATAACATATGATAATACTATTAGTTGCAAAACAATGTCATTCAATATAACTTCCGTAGGGTCTCCATCAATTATATCACTTTCCAACAACATGTAATAACGAAATATTGCTATAACTACAATTGGAACAGTAAACACAACATTATTTATACTTGAATGACCAATTGTTGCATACAAAGAATAAAAGACAATTGTTAAAGTTAATGATACTTGCATAAAACATTTTAATGATTCTAATGAATAATCCATTAAAACTTGACGTGAAGTTTTGCTTTTCATTCTTTTCTTTTCACCGTATCGTTTACCAAATCCTAAAAATAAAGAAATAGCAAATGTCGTAAGTAGTAACCATTCAGAAACCACGACATCAATTGCTGCAGCACCTGCAAATACTCTAAGTAAAAAACCCATTGAAATAATAAAGACATCAATTATAACTATATTTTTAAGTTTAAAACTGTATGCAATGTTCATTATAAAATACGCTAAAGTTATAAAAACTACAGCATTATTTTTTACAAGAATCGAAATTAATGTGAATATAACAATTAAAACACAAACTAAGATTTTAGCTGAAGTAATTGATATTTTTTTACTAGCTAATGGACGATTTTTTTTAGTTGCATGCTGACGATCTTTTTCAACATCTACAATATCATTGATAACGTAAATTATTGAAGCCATTATTGAAAATAATATAAATGCATAAATCGTATTAACCCATAGATTCAAGTTAGTGTAATTCATCGAAAAGATTAATGGTACAAAAATAAATCCATTTTTAATATAATGCTTAACGCGTAATAATTTTAAATAACTTTTCATAATTTATTAACTCCTATTCAATTTCACATAATTTATAAGAATGCATGAAATAACATTGTGCACTACTATCTAAATTAAGATCATGGCTGATACTATTTAAAGTAACACCATATTGTTTTGCTCTGTACATTTCAAATGCATCAAACCAATAAACATCACTCATATCATTATTTACTATTGCTGCATCAAAGCTTTTATTACTCAATGTTTCATAATTTACAAGCACTGATTGACTTTTAGCAAAGTCATTATCAACTGTATGGTAAAGAATAAAAATACCTTGATACATAATTAAAATAAGTAGTATATGAGCTATGATTTTAGTTTTTGAATTCAAATAGCACATATATATTGCAATTACTACTAATAACCAAATTTGTGGTGCGTATCTAAACCACCAAATATTTTGATAATTCGCAATAATACTTGCTAATAATCCGATAAATAATAAAACATATCGCATATCTAACTTCTTGGCATATTTTACAACATAAGCACTATAAATAAATGTACAAATAAGAACGATTTTAGAAAACATATTTCCAAAAGCTCCAATTCTTTCATCATAGACCAAATAAGTTTGAGGAGATAGATCAATCAAAGAATTAATAATTCCTTGACCACTTGTCATCGAATATATTAATTTATGAATCGGATTTGTATTGACTAATACTTCCGGTATTAAATATGTAACAACATCTTGCTTATCTTTACCAGCAATTGGATAAAATATATGTCTTAAATTTGATATATTTATAAAATAAGGACTATAACCTATAATAAATATTGAAATAAATAACATTAAAACTCCAAATAAAGTATAAACTTTAAATGATTTATAGTCTTTTTTATATAAAAGAGCAAACCAAATAAATAAATTGATAATTCCTGCAAACCCAAATCCTGTAAATTTTAAGTTAATAAGAATAATTGATATAATAAGAACTAAAATATTATTATTAATATCATAATCTTCAATTATATCACAACCAACTAGCAATAATAAAATACTTAAATTACCTAATAAACCATCAATATAATAAGTATGCATTTGTTCAATTACAATTGGATTAAAAAACAAACAAATACAAACAATAGTTGCTAATTTATGATTTTTACTTCTTCTTACAATAAAATCATAGGCATATAATAATAATGAAATATTAATTAGTGTATTCATTATCATTCCAGCACTTAAATGCTTAAACATTTTAATATATACAGCAGAAAATATCCAACTTGCCTTAGGATAATAATCCGCCCAAATTGTCACTTTTGTTTCTTGATAATTATTCGCTTCTAAAAATGGATTCCAACCGTTAAGCATTTCAACCATTGCATTACCATGATAGTATCCGCCATCATAAGTTGTTTCAACAAACATTGAAAAATAACAAAATAAACTAAATATAATTAAAAAATAAATAAATAAACTAAGAAAACTTTTTTTGGTAAAGCTTTTATGATCAATAAAATAATAACTATAAATTAAATATAAAACTGCAGCCAAAATAACCGAAAATATTGAAACTTCTAAATTCAGCAAAAATAGAATTGACTGAATAAATATTGTCATAAAAACGTTGAATAAAATACTAAAAGATTGTCTTTTCAAAACATTCATATACATTACCTTCCTTTACAATTTTAACAAAAATAACTGATTTGTGCAAATTTTTTAAAAATTATAACCCTATCTATTTATACCCTATTAAAATTTTCACTAATAATTTTCCCAGTACATTTCGCTTAACAAACCAATATCAACACACCATTCATACCCATAAGGTAATAAAGCATAATAGTTACCATTACAATAAAAATATATTGATTAATTTATTCTAAGGCCAAAATGTTTTTTAGTGCAATAAAAAAATTAGAAAATTAATCATTTTTTAATATCTCATGCATTTTAAATTAAATAATAGCATTATTAAGTCAAAAATTTAAATTATTTCAACTATTTTTTATTCTTCAAATTATAATACAACAGCTTCGCATTAAATATCTAATCATTTACAAAAAATTAAAATTTTAAAAATACACAAACATAAAATATCAATACGAATTTTAGTTAGATCAATATTAAATTACATTTTTAACTAAACATAGATAATCATTCGTATATCATATAATTATAAATTATATTTAAAAATAAATCTATATTTATTATTGTTTTTTTAATATCACTAAAAATTACAAATTTCAAATTATATAATCAAGTTAAATCAATAAAAAATTTTCTTTAAATGTAATTTCATCTATTTATGAATAAATTATTAGCAATTATTTAAATATAATACCAAATATTTTATTTTTTGTTACGCAACTTTAAAAGATTTATTAATATTATAATTTATATGTAACAAAAGGAAATTTAACATATATAACTTATTCCATTATTACTACTTATCAATAATTCACTAGTAATAAACAAAGAAAAAGGCGATATAAACAATACCACCTTTTAAATATTACCGATATTAATTAAATCCTTAATAAATGTAGATGTTAATACATACAACTTATTTAAGATGATATACCCCATATAATTATTTCACTAATTTTTATCAATTATCCTTTATTTTAACATCCTTTATTGATGTATGCTGAATTAAATCTTTCAACTTATTTTCAATAATTGCGGTTTTAATATATAAATAAAACAATATACAATAATTTGCCGCAATCATCACAAAAAATATTGAGTTAATAGTGCCATAAAATCCTAACAACTTAGAAACTAATTCAAATAATTCAGGTGCACACCCTAATAAAACTAAACCTAAGCCCCATAATAGCCAAATGAATGAAAAATCGTCATTAATTTTAGATTTTCTGATATATCTTACCATAATATAATAAAAAGTAAAAACTCCTACCATTACAATAATTCTCAATTGATATGTCATATAAACCCCCTTTATTCTCATAATTTATTACATATTACTTTGCTAAAAAAATAATAGATAATGTCATTTTCACCATATACTTTAACGAACTTGTTATACCACTATAAATACTAATTCCTGCAAATCTTTCAATCATTTCAACTTGAACTTCACATACCTTATACTTATTTCTAATTAAATATACTAAAGTATCCGGCTCTGGTCTACGATTATGACTATATGCACATTCCTGCAATGCATTTCTTGACAACATTCTCATACCACTTGTGGGATCATTTATCTTTTGTCCACAAAAAATATTAATTAATATAGTTATAAATCTACTACCTATCATACGAGCTGAAATTGGCTTTTTATTATCTAAAAATCTAGACCCTATAACAACATCATATCCTTCCACAATTTTTGCTTTAAGAATTTCTATATATGTAGCTTGATGTTGCCCATCACCATCAAATTGAATCGCACAGTCATAATTATACTTTAATGCATATTTATACCCAGTTTGCACGGCACCTGACAAACCTAAGTTAACAGGTAAATTTATACAATTAAAATTATTATCCTCTACAATTTCCTTTGTATTATCAGTTGAACAGTCATTAATTATCACGTAATCGCAATTAATACAATTAGATTTAATATCATTAACTACTTTTACAATACTATCTGCTTCATTATATGCAGGAATTATTATTAATACTTTCATAAGTTTACTCCTTCTAACTGTAAATAATTATATCAAATAACTTAATAAGTTACCATACTTATTAAAACTATTCTTACTTATCTAGTTCAATATGTAAATACATTCTAGAATCAAAAAAAACACTTTCATAATATTGTAAAAAAAGTATAGCATCTACATCATTATTCGACAAAAAATCATCCAAAGAAAATGTTGTGTTATATTGATCATTTTCATCTATAAATTGTCGCGGATCTATTTTATACAATTTATTAAAATGCAGTGCCAAATCATCTGTAATGGCATTAGAAAAAGAATCACCTATTACTAGTAGATTAACATCATTTTTTTCATCTAATGAATCATATTGCACAGTTTGATTATTTAATCCATGATAGCCTTCATAAATATATTCATTCCAAGATTCCATATTTTCTATAAACTTTTCGTATTCACCAACATCTTTAACTTCACCATTAACTGTTGTAGTAAAATTACGTGGTGAAGTTAGATTATAATCACAAAAACTCTCACTACCATATAAACCATTTGAGTTTAATGATAGACTTCCAAAAAATTCAACATCAAAACAAGACTCGCTTTCTATAGGATAAGGTTCAACAATATCAAAATCCTTTGAAATCATTGTGATTATATCACTATAACCTTGATAAGCTCCATTATAGTTCCAGTGGTGATCTGTTTTAAAGTGTTTTAATTTGTAGTCTTCATAATTCAAAACTTGCTGATTCATTATAGTATAGCGTTCACCCAATCTAGCATCAAACATATCACTATAATAACTTGTTTGATCAGCATCCCAGCTTGAATATATTAAATCAGGTATTTCATTAGAACTAAATGGACGATAAATATACATTTCAATCTCATCACCATATTTATCATCAATTCTTTCAAAATTCCACATTCTGTTTTCAATTGCTTGGTTTTTTTGATCACTTATTTCAAGAGGTTTATCAATTATATATTCTTCACCATCTAATTTATAGTGATTTCCATATTCAAATAATATGTTATCTGCTTTATCTCCAATCATTGATATTACAATATCATTTTTCATAATTCCGATATTAGCATATGATTTAATTAATTCTTCTCTACCAATAAATTGTTCACTGCTAACTTTTGAAAGTATATTAAAGTTGTCAATTAAAGATAAATTACTATCTAACTGATCAATTGTCGCTAATTTTCTATTTTCACTTTCTGAAATTTCATTTTGAAAAACTCCACCCATAGTTACTGTTATACAAATAACGAACATTATAAAATAAGCAATTAATATAAATTTATTTTTAACCATAAGATCCTCCTAAAATTGAAAATATAAAAATGGTGTAAAACTACCATTTATTAAATGCATTATTGCAAAAAAAGTTAAAACAATTAAAACTATATCCGTAATCAATGTATGCTTGTTCTCAAATGCTAAAAAATCAAATTGTTTAAAAGCAAATAAAACCGCAATCAAATAAATATGGATATTTAAAATAAATTCATATTGGATTAAATCCATAAATGCCATTGGATTTGTAATGTTAATTAAACTTTTTACATATAATAAAACATCTCTTATACTGTCACATTGGAATATTACCCAACTAAACAATACCAATAAAATTGAAATTCCTTTATAAAAGTGTTTATTTAAATTCATTTTAGACAAAACAAATTTTTCAAATACTAAAATAACAAAGAAATACATTCCCCATAAAATAAAATTAAAACTTGCACCGTGCCAAAGTCCTGTTAAAAACCAGACAACAAACAGATTAAATATTAATTTTTTTGTTGATACACGATTACCTCCTAATGGAAAATAAATATATTCTTTAAACCAATTCCCTAATGAAATATGCCATCTTCTCCAAAACTCTGATACTGTTTTAGATACATATGGGTAATTAAAATTTTCTTTTATATTAAGACCTAAAGCTTGACATATACCTATTGACATATCACTATAAGATGAAAAATCAAAATATATTTGTAACCCTATAGTTAGTAATCCAACCCATGCAACAAACATTGATATATTACCGTCATTGTTTGTAAGAATAAGGTTTACAATAACATACAATTGATTAGAAATTAAAATCTTTTTAATTAGTCCTAAAAAGAACCTTCGCAAACCATGTGTAATTTTGTTTAAATCACATGTCCTATTAACTATATTTTCATGTATATCGGCATATAATACAATCGGACCTGAAGTTATTGTTGTAAATAAAGTAGAATACAAAAAGAAATTCAAAATATTCTTTTCTGCTTTAATTTTACCTATGTAAACATCATAAATATATGAATAAATTTGAAAAGTATAAAAACTAATACCTAAAGGTAAAATTATATTAATAATGCCTATTTCTAAGCTAGCTATTCTATTAATTATTGAAATAGCAAAATTTAAATATTTAAAATAAGCTAAGTTTAATATCAAAAAAGAAAGAAACGAAAACATAATAATTTTCTTATACTTTGATTTTTCTATAATTAGTCCCACAATATATGCACTTAATGATACTAGTAATATAAAGAAAATAAATTGATTAGCATTAACATAGTAAAACAATAATGAAAACATAAAAATAATAAAGTTAGATAATGTTCTATTTTTAATTAATAAACTTAATATTAATAAAATTGGTAGCATAATAAATATAAAAATTATTGAATCAAACATCATAATAAATCACCTCTTTTTTATTTTTCTATATTTGACACTTTAAGGTTAAAAATTAGTTTACCGAAAACAAATGCCAATATATAAGCTACTATTGGTTCATCCATTACATGTCCACTGTAATATGAAATTATTAGGCCCAAAGAAACAGACATAAACAATATCGCATTTTCAAAATTAAATATCGATTTTTTCTTGAAATTAATTAAAGCAAAAACTGCAATAATTAAATAAATTATAAGATATGGAAACATTGTTACTATAACACCAATTGAGCCCAAAGCATAATATTGTCTGGTAAAGTCTTGTTCGATTAAAATTCCTCCTTGCGCCATGGTTGAATATCCTAGTCCTGACAACTTTTGTGTATTTGTAAGTTCCGCAAATTTTCTTGTCATAAAGTATTTTTGAAATTGTCTTCCGCCATTACGTTGCTCAAATGGTAGTTCTAATACATCAAAATAAAATTGTGGATCGAATTGATATGGATAATAAAATTCATAATATTCTCTTGGAAACGTCAAATAATAAATGTATATATTTTCAAGCAAAAAAATCAATTGATAATTATATTCTTCTAAATTTTCAATTTTCTCCAATTCAGCAAGTGAATTAGACAATTCTCTTTGATTATCATCAAAACCATATTCATCATCATAATCAAAGCTAGAATTCAAGTACGCTGGTGATTTAGGTAAAATGACTGCACAAACCACAATAGCAACAACAATACTAGAAACAAATATTTTATCAAATCGCTCAATTCTCTTAATAAAAAAGAAAAATAAGTATGTAACAAGTACTGGCACAAGGCACAATAAAGTTCCAAAAGCACCAACTCTTGTTCCTATCATAAACATTACTAGCATTTGAATAAACATTGTAAACAAAGGTAATGCTTTCTTTTCAAATTCATAAATTGATTTAATTACCAATGGAAACAAAATAATCAATAAACCACTTATTGGATTAGCTGTGAAATAAAATCCTATTGAAGTCAATTCTACAGGTGTATAACCTAGTGCTACATCGCTAAACCAAGAAAACATATTAAGATATGTTATTCCACCATAAGAACCATAAGATGAAATTAAAATATTTGTGGTGAAAATATTTAAACATATAAATAAACTAACAAAACAAATCGTAGTATTAAATTGTTCTTTCGTTATTTTTACACCTTTAGTTATCCAAATAATTAAATATGGAATAACTAAAAATATTATGTATTTCAATTCAAACGAACCAATCCATTGATAAGTTTGTGGTAAATTCACCGAAATAGTTGGTGATATTTTAAAGTGAAATAATATGTAAATGGCTAATATAAAACCATACCCTATCCACAATACAACATCTTTAACTTTATTTTTTGATTGAATAAAAGCAATAAGAGCAATTAATGCCACCCCTACAGTTCTTATTATTGTTGAAATAGCTAATATCCCACTCTCATCATAAAAAGACTGCAGATATAAGTCTAATTCTATAATTGGTTGAATACAAACAAACCCTAACACAAGGTAAGTTAATAATTTTTCATTTTTTAATTTGTTAAATATTTCCATCACAATTCACTACTTATCCTTTTCTTCAATTATAACATGTTAATTATCTATTTAATAATTATATTAAATAGCGTTGCAAATAAATTATAATTAGATTTACTTATTAATTTATAATACATATTTCTAGCACTATAGCCTTTTATATATTTATTTTTTTTCCAATACTTAAAGTTATTATTTAAAATATCCCAACTTAATTGTAAAGTTATTTTTCTATCTTTTTTATCTGTAATCTTAATAGTTCTTAAAAAAGAATTACCTAAGAAAAATTTTATAAATAAAAATTCTAGTTCATCTTTATATAATTCATATAAATCATTTTTTTTATAATAGTTTAATATATCATCAAACACATAGATCATATCTTTAACTTTACTATTGTGTGTATGAGTTATACTTCCATCTCTTTGTACATAATTAATTAGTGATTCATTGATAAAGCTTATTTTTTTTATATGTGGTGTAATTTTATATAAAAACGATGCATCCTCATATCGATAATTATCAGGAAATTGAATATTCAAACTTTTTATAAACTCAGTATCATATATTTTATTCCATAAAGTTGCAAATAAATTAATCATCATATCGTTTTCGAGATTATATGGTCCTTCTGTAGTTACTCTATTTTTACTAATATCATCATATATCCAAGTAAAGTTACAAACAACCAATTGCGAATTTTCACTTTTGATTTTATTAATCATTTTTTCAATCATTGTGTCCTCAAAGTAATCATCACTATCTAAAAAGCCAAAATATTTAGTAGTCACATGTTTCAATCCTAAATTTCTAACACTTGCAATCCCGCCATTTTCTTGATAAATATATTTGAATTTTACACTATCTAATTTAACATAGAAATCAACTACATCTTTTGTATTATCCGTAGAGCCATCATCGATAATAATTACGGTAAAATCACCAAATGATTGATTAACTAAAGAATCAAGACATTTTTTTACGTATAATTGTGCATTATAACATGGAACTATTATGCTTAATTGTGACATACTATACTCCTATTATTTCTCTAAATTTATTTTCTGATATATCATTAGTATTCTTAAACTTTTTCATATTTTCACGATATCGCTCTAAAATACTTGTGTCATTTAAAACTAATTTTAATGATGTATATAATCCTGTTTCACTATTATCACAAATCATTCCTAATTCACCACAATTAAGTTGGCCATTAACACCTGCAACTTCAGTACTAAGTATAGGTGTTGTATTAATTGTTAAAGCTTCATAAACTACAGTTGGTGCACTTTCATATAATGATGGTAATAAAAATAAGTCGGCATTTTTAATATATTTAAATGGATTTTTATCATAACCAACTAATATTAGTTCGTTTTCAATTTTTAATAACTTAATTTTTTCTTCGACTTCAATTCTTTGTTCACCATCTCCAATGATATAAATATGGAATTTATAATTATCGTCTTTAAGTTTTTTTACTACATCACACAAACGTAAAACTGCTTTTTGAAAATGAAGTCTTCCAACAGCGACAATATTAAAATCAGGTGTTTGATACTCGAATGGTTCAAGTGCCATTTTCTTTATTAATTTTGTATCAATAAAATTATTAACTATTTTAAACTCATCATTTATTTCAAATACTTTTTTATATGATTTTGCAGCATCATTAGATTGTGATACATGTTCATCAATATTCTTAAGTATATTCTTCATTAATTTCATATGATTTGCAGAATAATTATGAACACCATAATCAACATGAACCCAGTTAACTTTTTTAACACTATCCCCACTCGCTACAAAAATTGTACAAAAACCTTCTTTATATGCAATTTCAACATCATAATTATCTTTAAGTATTTTTTTGCGTTCTTTTTTAATTTTCTTTGTAATTAACCCTGATTTCATTAATAAGTAAAAATATATCTTTTTAATAATCAAACTAATATTTTTACTTTTAATTGCATTCCCTAATGAAATATCACAAAGTTTAAAAAAGTCTGTTCCTTCTATAATTTTATATTTAGGATCGATGTCTTTTAACATGTCTCCATGTTTATGTAATATTAATAAGTCTATTTGATAATCATCTAATGTTAAATGATTAAGCATATTATTTAATACTCTTGCAACACCACCTACAACCATTTCATCATTTACTATTAATATTTTTTTCATCTTATTTACCCTTAATAACTTTCTTTAAATTAATAATTGATTTAAGCATCATTACATTTCCATTAAATGATAATTTAATAAATAATTTATCATTTAATGACATATTTTTATAGTAGCTATTATTTTTCCAGTTCGAAAAATATTTCAACATAAAATCTGAACTTAATTTAAAATAATCTTTTGGATTATTAGAATTAAAAAAACGTCTATTTGAATATAAAAGTAAATGTTCTATACAAAAATACTCAAGTTGTTCATTATATTTTTCAAATAAATCATTATCCTTATATTTATTTACAATTCTGTTTAAACCTACAAATATATCCAATGTTTTATCACTAAATGTATAAATAATAGAACCTGTTCTTTGTAAATAGATATATAAAGGTGAATTAATATAACTAACCTTTTTTACTTGAAGATAGATATTTGGTATTGTCGCTAAATCCTCATAATATAATCCTAAAGGAAATTTATTATCTAATAAATGTTGCTTCTTAAACACTTTGTTACATGCACTTGGTGTTTTTAATAGTAAACTATTTATAGGATCATCAGATTCATCAAAACATTTTAAATACTTAGTTTCATCACTATTTTCCCATACAAATAACATATCAAAAACAATTATATCTGGCTTTTGTTCAATTTTTTCAAAAATCAAATCAAAACAGTCAATTGATACTTTATCATCACTATCTAAAAAGAATATATAATCATATTTACTTTGTAGTAAACCATAATTTCTTGCATCACTTAAACCGCCATTATCTTTATAATAATAGTTGAAATTTTCATATTTTTCGCAAAATTGATTAGCTATAACTTTACTATTATCTTTAGAACCATCATCAATTAATAAAAATTGTACTTCATGATTTTTTGAAGCTACAAAGCAACTTTGTAAACAATCATATAAATATTTTTCAACATTATAAATTGGGATAATTACACTTAACATACAATATTTCCTTTCAATATATATTTAAAGATAAAATCAAGCTTATTTTTACTAAGTAAGTAATCAATAATATAACGCTTAGCTTTAAAGCTAAGACTTTTATCACTATATTTAAGCCTATAATCATGATTACTATACCATGAACCATTAAATTCATTTAAAGGTGTTAAAACGGAATTAATAGCTTCTTTTTTAGATTTCAAACTTATGTTATCATTCGAAAATAATGAATCTACAATTTCTCTAGCATTTAATGCTAATAAAGATGTCAACAATTCACTAAATTGCATTAGATTATTATTTTTGTAATATTCAATAATTAACTTAGATATTATTTCAAAATCATAAATTCCACTTTTAACTGATTTTGCTTTAGCCATAATACTTTCATCTTGTTGAACATAATTCAATAAAATATCATCAATACAACAAATAGAATTAATTGTTGTAGCCATACAAGAATAAAAATAAAGATCTTCAAAAACCAAACCCTCAGGACACTTAATACTCAACGATTGTATAAACGATGTTTTAATTAATTTATTCCAAAATTGAGGCATTACATCCAATAGAATATTGGGTGATTTTTCAAAACTTGTAATACTAAATTTTTTAATATACATATCTTTTTCATAATCTGCATAAACATATCGATAATTAAAAACAACAAAATCAACACTATTTTCAATTGCTGTATAATATAGTTTTTTTAATGTATCTTTTTCAATGTAATCATCAGCGTCTACAAATAAAATATACTCGCCTAATGCATTGCTTATTGCACAATTTCTTGCAGATGATATCCCACCGTTTTCCTTAGTGATAATCCTAATTCGATTATCATTTAGATTATTAATTATTTCAAGTGTATTATCTGTAGAACCATCATTGATTATCAAAATTTCAAAATCATCAAAATCTTGTATTAGTATAGATTTAATTGTCTTGTCTATAAACTTTTGTGCATTATAGACAGGTATTAATATTGAAATTTTCATAAAATCACCACTTTCTTTTAGATTTTAATTTATATATAAATTTATTTTTGATTATTAAATTTGTAATCTTAGAATTTTTATTAAAATATTTATTATTTCGCCAATTAGTAAAATTAGCATCTAATAAATTAAATGAATTTTCAAATAAACTATCGATAAGTTCAATATTATCTGTATATTTCATTTTCCATAAATTATCGTAAATTAAACGAATATTAAACAATTCTAATTCATTTTTTAATAGTGTGAAGCTATCATTTGTTTTATAATAATCATTTATAATTTGTAAATCTTGCACAATATCCAAAACTTTATTACTAATTGTACCTGTTATGTTTCCTGGTCGATTAACTAAATAATTAATTAACGGTTTTTTCACATAAGATATCTTTTTTGCATGCAAATAAATTTTAGGACTTGTTGCAACATCTTCATAGTATAACCCCTTTGGAAATGTAATTTTAAAATCTTTAAATAAAGAGAATCGATATAGTTTGTTCCATGCACAATGTGGCATTTCATTTAAAATATTAGGATTATTATTAAAATCTACCCCATTCAATTCTGTATTTGATGTAATAGCTTTACTACTATTTACTACAACATCAATCTCATTATAATCACAAAAAACTAAATCTGAGTCATATTTCATTGCACTATGAACTAATAATTCAATTGCATCGTTTTGTAAGTAATCATCGCTATCTAAAAAGAAAATATATTCAGATTCAACATAATTCAATCCATAATTTCGAGCATCACTAAGTCCACCATTTGTTTTTGTTAAAGCTAAAATACGCTTATCTTTTATTTTATATTCATCAATAATTAATTGACTATTATCAAGACTACCATCATTGACTAATATAATTTTAATATCTTTATAAGTCTGATTAATTACAGAATCAAGACATTTAACTAAATAATCCTCAACATTATATATCGGTATAATTATGCTTACCTTCATAAAAGTTTCTCCTTACTATTTTCTATTTTTCAAGATAGTTATAAATCTTGAAATAAACAATTTGAAATCTGCAAACATTAAGTAATATATACCAAATGTTATTCCTACAATAAAAGTGAAAAATAAACCTGCAAAAATGAACCACATTAATAAATTAGTTACATAAATACTTATAATATCCCAAACAAAATAAGATATAGCCCCTATAAACAGTACTATTAAAATTTTACTTATGTACATTTTATAATAATTGATTATTTCAATAGAAAAAACTCTTTTATAAACTAATCTTGAATTCATAAATAAATCAGATACAAGATAAGTAAAGAATGTCACAATTAAAGCCCCTGTTATTCCATACAAATAAATTGCAATAAATGAAAATCCAAAGTTAAGCACAGCTTCTAAATAAGCAAACTTTTTAGATTCCTTAAATAATCCATTAGCATCACGTACAATCATTATTGGCTGTCTTGCTAAAATAAAATAAAGAATAAAACTAAACATAGCTGCATCAACTATTCCTAATACCATTAATTCATTTTGCCATAGACCGATAAAATCATTAATTGTGATAAATACAGTAGTACAAACTACAGTTGCAATAAAAGTTGAAAAACTAAAAAATTCCTTAAAAACATTATATGAATTGCCACTATCTTGAGCAAATAAATTTCCAAAACTTGCTTTTGGTGCGTTAATAATACTTTCTAATATCTTTTGTAATTCACCCGTTATATATATATAATTCCCAAAAATTGCAGTAGCATGGGTACCAATCATTGATGTAAGTAAAATACTATCAGTACTTGCTAAAACAACACCTGCTAAACGGTGAGCAAATACCTGTTTCGCATTATTCAAAGTAGATAAATCCATTTTAGCCTTTTGTTTTAGCCAAGGATAATATTTAAAGACTATAGTTCTAGATATTAAAACTTGAATAATTATGTAAGCTCCTTCTACAATCGGAATCCACAAATAGTTAAATCCAGAATAAATTATGAATAAATGCGTTACAGCACGTAATATTTGTATACTTTTACGAATAATATTCAAAATGTATTCTTTTTGATCTGCTTGCATAACTAAACTTGGTCCCATCAAAAAATAATCAACAACAGTTGGTACTATCATTAACATAAATACCATTCTAACAAAATCAAAATCTAATGGGGTTTTCATAAGTAGTGGTATTCCAAAACAAACTATTATTCCTATACAAAAAATAATAATTCCAATGATTTTTAATATGAAGCAAGCTCCATAATATAATTCTCTTACTTTATCCTTATCGTCATCAGCCAAGGGTTTATATAAAGCCTGAACAAAAGCAAATCCAAATCCGCCTTCAACTAAGTTTAAATATCCCATAACTTGAGTTAAATATAAGTTCATTCCATATATATCAATTCCGTAGCCATTTAGTAACCAACTAAGTTTAACCATTGATATAATTGGTATTATTAAACTAGGTAAAAGATTTGTAATCATATTTAATAGTGAATTTTTTGTACGCATAAAATTATCTCCTATTACTTTATTATAACATATTTAAAAAGACTATGAAATTTATTCATAGTCTTCTTTATATTTTTATAATACAATTTTAATAATATAGTTAATATGGCCACATTTATATCATACCCATAATATTTTAAATATCAGGAGTTATGGATGGTGTCACTACAGGTTCACTAGTTGGTTGTTCTGTAGGCTCAATTGTTGGTTCAATTGTTGGTTCAATTGTTGGTTCAATTGAAGGTGTAGGTGACGGAACAACTTCATTTTTGATAATTACTACTTTACGAGAAATTGTGTATTCTTTATCATTATATTTTACTGTGTACATAACAGTAAAGGTATTTTCAGATTGAGTACTAATTGTATCTACTGTATTACCATTATCATCTGTAATCTTAATTTTTGGAATTATATCGATGTTATTCCCTTTACTATCTTTAAATTGAATACCTTTTTCAGTATATGTCTCTCCAATTTTAAGCGTAATTGTAGATTCTCCATTAATCGTTAGCAAAGCACTATCTTCGACATTTTTTATAATATCAAAAACTATTGAATCAACTTTGCTAGCTAAGCTATCTACTACTTGATTGTGTCCTAAAACATATCCATTTTCAAGTCCATCGACATATTTAGGATTTCCTGCTTCAATGTAATTAATTGAATAAGGTATAGAATTCTTGTTAGCCCACGCAATTGCTTCACTCTGTAAATAACCTTTCATATTAGGAACAAGAGGTGGAACTGGAAAGTCTTCTTCATCTTCATCATATGAATAAAACTGAGCTTGCTCTTTTACATATGGATAAAAAACGCTATATGAATAATAATTAGGAATTTTATACTCAATCAGTCCTAAATTTAAATGTATTTTTTCTGTAATACTTTCTATGCCTTTTACATATGGAACATAATAATATAATAATCTATTAGAATTTTCTGAATATATATCTCTGTCATACCCTGACACTAAATAATAATCAATAATCATTGCATCATTAATATTTAAACCTTTAGATCTTTGTAATATTTCAATTCCAAACTTGTAAAACGAAGTCATTTGTTCTGCTGATAGATTAGTTTGAAAATTTTTACCTACTGCATCAAGTACATCATATATTTTAGAAACACCTGACAAACTCATTAATTCATTAATAATACCATTAATTACCATGGTTTGATTAGCTGCGCGCTCAGTTGCACCACCGTCTAAACCATATCTCTTTCTTGCAAAAGATAATGCTTGTTCACCGTCAACTTTATTAGTTCCAGCAGGTATGTGTATCCAATCGTGACCTTTTTCATCGAAACGATTACTGTTTTGCTCAACTAATCCATCAGGATATTTATCTGCATCAACAGTTACATAAACCCCACCTAATGCATCAACTAAATCTTCTAATCCTGTAAAATTAAGTTTAATATAATAATCTATATCAATCCCAAACATATCTCCAACTGTTTCAACAACACAGTCTGTACCACCAGCATTAGCGTGAGTTATTTTATCACGTCGCTTGTCCCCATAACATGCAATAGGAACATAAGTATCACGTGGAATACTTGTTATATTTACTGTAAAATTCACAGGATTTACTGTTGCTAGAAAAAGTGCATCTGAATTACCGGTTAATTGCCCATTTTTTGAAGGTAGTTTTTCATCTACTCCCATAAGTAGCACACTAAAAGGTTCTTGTAAATCATCAACGCTTCCAGTATTTGTATTTTCAATCTTCATTACTTCTTCTCTTGTTTCAATAATTCTTGTTTTAGTATTTATATCTTTAAATCCTTCTACATTTTCAAACATTGAAGTATAACTAGCTGATATATAAATTGCATCAATATCTCCATCATATAGCGCCCCCATTAAGAAATTAAAATCTTCATAAGGTAATAATGAAACTTGGTCGATCATCTCTAAATCTTGCAAAATTAAATTTGGAACAATGTAATTTTCCATACTTTCCTTCATATCGAAAAAACCTATTTTTTTATCTTTTAAATCATCTACAGACTTAATTAAACTATCTTCCATAACAACTATAGCGCCAACATATGTTTCTTCACTAACTGATATATCATTTAATGTATCGTCAAGTTTAGTTAGAAAGCTAGCTGCAAATAAATTAATTATTATATAACTTATACTTAAAAACATTGTAAATACAACTTTGATAACTCTTTTATATTTGACCTTACCTTTATATATATATTTGACTTTTGATAATGCTAATTTTAGCGTTGCAACAAAACTTATTAAAGCCACAAGTAAAATAATCATTATTATTATAATTCGTAAAATTGTATCTAATCCACCATAATTCCATATTTTAAACGACGTATAAATTGACGATAATATCGTTATTAAACTAAATATGAGGATTGTAGTTTTAAATGTATTTTTTTTGTTTAGCATATTACACCTTCGATAGCCCTAAACTATCCCTTTCAAGACAATAATTCACAAAATAAAAAAGGGCATAATAAGAAATAAGGATATCTCTCCTCATTTCTTAAAGCCCCTATATTAAATGTTTTAATTTATGACAGAAATAAACATACCTGTGTCATATACTAATAAATAAATTGATGCAGATGTTTGAATTTCGCCTGCTAATTCGTGTTCATCATACGTCCACTCTAATTTAATTGAATATTCCTGTTTAGAAGAATTTAAATTTGAAGATACAACATTCACTGAAGTTACTGTTGGTAAATTTTCACTTCCAAAGTCATCAATCATCGTTTCTAAGTTGAAATAATATGAATTAATAGCAGAATCTCTAAAATTCAAACGATAATCAGGATACCAAAACTGAGCACCCCCAATATCATTTTTAATTGTTTTATTACTCAATGTATAAAAATCAGCAACAAAATTCATTGCAACAAGCTCAGCCGTTTCTAATGAATTTTTATCATTTTTATAAGAATCCTCTAGTAATTTATATAATTCATTTTGATAATCAGTTGCATTACTTCTTAATGAATAAGGTGTTGTAGATGATTCTTTTTGGATAACATCTTTCGGTACTTCCCCACCATTATTACTAAGAAATTTAACACCAATAAATAGTACTGCACTAATTAAAATAATTCCTGCAACTAATATAACTATATTCTTATAGTTAATCTTAACTGTATTTTTTTTATCTTTACTCATATCTATTCTCCATTTCTATTTTCCTCAAAATACCAATATTACTTACTACAAGATTATCCACCAACAGGATTAGAAACATCTGGTATCACTGTTGGTATTATTGTTGGTATTATTGTTGGTATTATTGTTGGTATTATTGTTGGTATTA
>CAMQTJ010000018.1 GCA_947037125.1 uncultured Holdemania sp. | reverse complement strand
GCAATGATGCTACAAGAGCCTAAATATTTATCACAGATAGAGAAGAAAATTAAACCCCTTATGGAAGATAAAATGTTTATTACCATATCAAAACCATATTTTCTTGAGTTTATGAATAAAGAAGTGGACAAAGGTGCGAGTCTTATACGTCTTGCAAATATTTTGGACATCAAAATAGAATAAGTCATCTCTATTGGCGACAGCTACAACGATTTAACAATGATAAAAGCTGCAGGACTTGGTGTTGCTATGTCAAATTCAGTAGATGCACTAATAGATATTGCTGACCTTATCACCACAAGCAACGAAGAAAACGGAGTTGCAAAAGTTATTAATGACTTAATCCTAAGCTAAATTTTTTTCTTATAGAAATATTAAATAAGTATACCTAATTGTGTGCACATAACTTTCCCTAGTTACAGCATTAATTAAGTATACTTTTTTTTATTATATTGACTAATATATTATCTATTTAAATTATTCTAATTCAACATTATAATATAATTAAAATCTGTTTAGTTTTATCCTAAGTACTTGCACTAGTAGCTGCAGTTGTTGCAACAATAGCCGCTATCATAGCTGTTTGCTGTGCAATAATTATTGAAATAGTTGAACTTGTAATTGTAGGTGTTAAAATATTAAAATCATTCTTATCTATATGATTAGATGCTACAATCATTGCTGAATGCATTAATCTTTGACGTTTTGAACATCCAAATATCCCATAACCTTTTTGTGATAATAAAAAATTATCTACATAAATTAACTCATCTATAATAACATCAATATGTTCAGGCAACATCGCTAATACGCCTAAACTTGCAAGTTCATATCCTGTTGGATATTTATAACCTTTCCTTTTTAATGCTTTATAAAGATCCATTACTCTTGCAGTTTTAGTTTCTGCAGAGCCTTCACATAAGGTAAGTGCATGACTCAATGATTGAATAGCATTTTTAGAGCTAAAATGTGTTTTAATTAAATCGTAACACTTTTCTGATTCAAATGATATTTCCTCATTTGACATATGTGATAAAGCAAGAAGTATACAAAAAACACTATCTTCAGACGAAGTTAAAAATGGGTGATTATTTTTCATAATTTTGTATATTTGTTTAGCTTTAAAAGATAAATCAGAATAATTCTGTTCTTTTTCTAAATCCGCTAGCATTATTGCACCTAAAACAAGGTATGTGGAACTTCCAAAATTATTTCTAAGCTCATCATAAATTTCAAGTGCTTTCTTTAACTTTTCTTGTGGATTTTTTGAAGAAGCTAAAATTGAAATAATAACAAGCTTACAGCTACCTTTGAAATTCGAAAATATACCCGTATTATCTTTTAATATTTGCTTACACATTAGCAATTGTTTACTATCTACAATAATATCTTTATCAGTAAATATTGATGCACATACAGGAAACAAATAGCTACTTTCCCATTTTAATGTTTCTTTTATAATATCTCTATTTTTAATAAAGTTGTTACATAATTTATCAAGTTGCTGTTCCATTTTATTCTCCTTATAGTTATATAAAATAAGCAGTATAATACACGATTATTTCATATTCAAGTAATCATCTATTTATTATATCACTATTATATAAATAATGTATACATACATTTTAATAATACTTTATTATGAATGTTGTATAAAAAAAATAGACATTTTCATGTCTATTCTGCTTTAAGTTCACGTTGCATCAATTCAAATATTGCTAAACTTGGCATTTTATTTTGAAATAAAACTTCATACACTTGATTAGTAATTGGCATTTGAATATTATGTTCAATTGCTAATTCATAAACAATTTTAGCACAAAATATACCTTCAACTGTTTTTTTATTGTTAAGCATAAAATCAGTAGCACTATTCGCTTTACCAATTTCATATCCTGCCATAAAATTACGTGAATGATGTGAAGTACAAGTAACTATTAAGTCTCCTACACCTGTTAAACCTAAATAAGTTTCAGGTTTAGCACCAAAGTATTGACCAAAACGAGAAATTTCAGCAAGTCCTCTTGTCATTAGTGCAGCTTTAGCGTTATCACCCTGCTTTAGTCCTTCAACAATTCCTGAAGCTATAGCCATAACATTCTTTAGTGCAACACCAATTTCTGATCCAACAACATCATTACTACGATAAACTCTAAAGGTATCATTAGAGAATATTTCTTGTATGACTTTAGCTGAATCATCATTTTCACAAACAGCATTAATTGCAGTTAGTAAATTTAAAACTACTTCTTCCGCATGGGTTGGACCAATTAGTGATACAACATCAACTAATAAATCTTTATCGATTGCATTTTTAATAACCTCACTAATTCGTAAATGTGATACAGGATGAAATCCCTTAGCAACATTTACGATAATAGCTGGTTTATCTATAACATCATTAATTCTAAAACAAACTTCTTCAATCGCAATAGATGGTACTGCAATTAAAATTACATCACTATTTTTGATATGATTAAAATCATTAGTTGCAACAAGACCTGAATCAAGTTTAACTTCTTTAAAATATTTACTATTTTCATGATTTTGGTTGATATCATTAACTTCATCAACTTCTCTTCCCCAAATAAGAACTTCATGGTTGTTTTTAGCTAAAACATTTCCTAAAGCACTTCCCCAGCTACCACTACCTAAAATACTAATTTTCAAATTAATCACCTAATCTTTCGTACGACAAATAATATGGATTGGAGAACCCTTAAATCCAAATGCCTCTCTTAAACGATTTTCAATAAATCTTTGATAACTAAAATGCATTAATTCTGAATCGTTAACAAATAATATGAAAGTCGGCGGAGCAACTGCAACTTGTGAAGCATAGTAAATCTTACATCTTTTACCATTATGAGTAGGTGCAGGTGTAATCATTTGTGCATCTAATACAACTTCATTTAATACATTTGTAGCTATTCTTAACTTAGAGAAACTATAAACTTCGTCAATTAGACCAAATAAATTCGCAACTCTTTGTTTTGTTTTTGCAGATACAAATATAATTGGTGCATATGCAAGATATGTAAATTCATTACGGATTGTTTCAGTAATTGTGTACATAGTTTTATCATCTTTTGTAACTGTGTCCCATTTATTATAAACAATAATAATTGGTTTTCCAGCTTCATGAGCATATCCTGCAACATGTTTATCTTGATCACGAATTCCTAATTCACCATCTATTACAAATAAAACAACATCACATTTTTCAATAGCACTCATTGCTCTTAATACAGAATATTTTTCAATACTCTCATATACCTTACCACGTTTTCTAATTCCTGCAGTATCAACAACAACATATTCTTTGTCATCATGTTTAAACGGTGTATCGACAGCGTCACGAGTAGTACCCTCAATTTCGCTTACAATAACACGTTCTTCATTTAATATTGCATTAACTAAACTTGATTTACCAACATTTGGACGACCGATAAAGGCAAATTTACACATACCTTCATAATCATTTCCTTTTTCTGTTGGAAACAAACCTATTGCTATGTCAAGAACATCACCCATACCGATTCCGTGAATTCCAGAAACACCGATTGGATCTGTATCTAGTCCTAAAGAATAAAATTCATAAATACTGTCAATCATTTGTCCATCATCAACTTTATTAACTAATAAAATAACTTCTTTATTTGAACTTTTAAGCATTCTTGCAATATATTCATCATCCGGCGTTACTCCATCTTTACCATTAACGATAAAAAAGATAACATCAGCTTCTTCAATAGCAATTTCTACTTGTGCTTTTATTTCTACTTGGAAAGGTTGATCAATTAATTGAATTCCCCCTGTATCAATGACTCTAAACTCTTTTGTTAACCATGTTCCTTTTGCATAAATTCTATCACGGGTAACCCCTGGTGTATCTTCAACAATCGAAAGTCTTTGTTGAATAATACGATTAAAAATTGTCGATTTCCCTACATTTGGTCTACCTACTATTGCTATAACTCCATCAATCATAATATACTCCTATCTTCTTTACTCTTAATATAATCTTCTATTATATTAATAACTTCGTCAATCGAAATATTTGAACTATCCAATTCTAGTGCATCGTCAGCTTTTTTTAAAGGCGAATGCTCTCTATTCATATCCTGATAATCACGTATTTCAATATCTTTGATAATTTTTTGCAAATCAGATTCAAAACCTTTTGCAAGATTTTGCTTATGACGACGTATTCCACGCGCTTCGCTTGTGGCAGTTAAATAGATTTTAATTTTCGCATCTTTTAACACTACTGTTCCAATATCACGACCATCAATAATGTAACCATTATTTAAGGCTATATCTTGTTGCATTTTAACTAAAGCTTCTCTAACTTTTGAAAACTTCGATATATTAGAGGCAGCCATTGAGATTTGTTCACTACGAATTTCATCACTAATCAATTTATCATTAAGATATATTGATCCATCACTTTTCATATCTAGCTTTGTAGTTGCTATAATATCAACAATTTGTTCTTCATTAGTTAAATCAACATTATTGACAATTGCTGCTAAGGCAATACAACGGTACATTGCACCTGTATCTAAATGAGAATAATTTAATTTTTTTCCAAGCATATCAGCAATGGTACTTTTACCCGCTGCACTTGGTCCATCAATTGCAATATTAAATTTCATTAAATTGTTCCATTACTTAATAAAATCCAATAAAGTACTACACCTAATAAAATAAATAATGCCAAAATAAGAACAATCAAAATAACATTTAAAATTTTATTAGAACCACGATTTTCATCTTCGTCTTCATCATCATCTTCGTCTTCATAATCATAATCTTGAAGTTTTTTTCTTAAAGATGCTGCATCATCTGCTTTGATTTTTTTAACATTACTAGGTTTAACTTCTTCTTCAACGATTTCATCAATAATTTCTTCTTCTTCAAATCTTGTGAATTCATTAAATGATTGAGAAACTAAACTTTGCACATCAGCAGAAATATCTTGCATTTTAACATCGTTTTGCACATTTTCTTTTTCCATCATAAAATCAGAATAATTAACTTTATCTTGTTTCATGTTTTCTAATATGTTTAGTGATGTATCTTCGTTTTTTAACAGTCCTTTATTTTTATTGTACTGTTTAACTTCACTGATGTATTCATCTAGGTATTCATTATTAAATGAAAATTGTGTTGTCTTACCTAAATCTTCTTGAATATCACCACTTTCAGTTAAGTAACGATTACGACGTGCATGAATTGGATCATGATTAACATCCTCAATTTCAATCTTTTCGAATTGGTTAGCGTCTATTTTATTTAAACGATTAGCAAATTCAGAAAGATCTGGCGTTTCAATCTTTGTCTCAGCATCGTTTTGCAATGATTCTCTTAAATTTTGATATTTTTTAACTCTTGATATTTTTTCCATAACAAATCTCCTCACCTATCTATTATAACAAATTATACGATAAATATAAATAAAAAGCGATTAAAATCGCTTATTTCACTCTTTTTATGATAATTGATATTTGTTTATAAATACTTAATGTAATAATCGAAAGCAATAATCCTTTAATAATATTAAAAATACTTGTTACAAACAGTACAAAAGTAAATTTATCATTAATAAATGGAAATACAACAGTCCCCATTTGAATAATAGTTTCTATTGGCATTTTATATAATGTAGAATAAGCCGGAATCAAAAAATAGTAATTAAATATTCCGCCAAAAACACAAAGAGATAAAACTCCTAATAATAATCCTATTATAGCTCCTTTTTTATTTTTTTTGTTATGATAATAAAGTACAGATGGGAATATAAATGCAATACTTAAAACAAAATCAGCGATTTGACCCACAAATGCAGAATTAGAACCTTGAATTAATAAATTCAAAATAATTTTTAAAACAACAATTACAACAGCCGCCATGGGACCAATAGCAAAGCCTCCAATTAATGCAGGTATCGAACTAAAGTCCAATTTATAAAATGGTGGTAAAAAAGGAATCGGAAAATCAAAATACAGCAAAATTGTAGCCATAGCACTTAATATTGCAATAATACTCATGTTTCTTGTAGATAATAATTTTTTGTTATTCATTTTTTTCTCCTTATGAATGCTTTTTTTAATAAATAAAAAAAGGTTTCATAAAAACCTTTAGGATAAAAATAAAAGATAAAAAAAACACTCTTTCATCCAGACTTTACTGTCGCCACTGGAATCTAACCAGTTCAGCTTTCGCTCGCGGGGTATACCGCCGGTCGGGAATCACACCCTGCCCTGAAGTTTTTATACTTTAATATTATAAGCTAATAATAATTAATTGTAAATAAATATGCTTAAAAGAAAAAAAGACTTTCGTCTTTTTATGCTCTACCCGAATATTTACCATCAGCAGTAGAAATTAAAACCATTTCTCCTTCAGTAATAAATAATGGAACTCTAATATCTAATCCTGTTTCTAAAGTTGCATTTTTAGTAGCAGAAGTAGCAGTATCACCTTTAACACCAACTTCACACTCTTTAATTCTTAATTCAACTTTATCAGGTAAAATAACACCTAAAATTTCTTCTTCATACATTGAGATAACAACATTGTCGCTTTCTTTCATGAATTTCATTTCCCATTCAAGACGTTCTTTATTAATTTCAACTTGCTCAAAAGTTTCACTATCCATAAATACGATAGCATCACCTTCATCATAAAGATATTGCATAACTTTCTTTTCAATCATTGCTTGTTCAACTTTTTCTCCACCTGTAAAAGAGATTTCATTGATAACACCAGATCTTAAATTTCTTACCTTTAACTTAACAATCATTTGACGCATAGCAGTTTTATTGTGAGAAATATTAATCACGATAAAAATGTTTTTGTCTTTTTCAAAAGTTGTTCCCGGTTTTAAATCATTTACTATAATCATATGTACACCATCCTGACTTCACCTATTAAATTTAAGGTAATTTTCACTATTTGTCAATATATATCATAAATCATTGTTTAAAATAGATTAATTATTCAATTATTTCCTTTTTTATATTAATTTTATATTATTAAATTCATTAACTGAAAATTTAAACAATTTTGTTTTTTTTAATTTAATTTATACCACATAGCCCTATTATCTATTGCATTTAGTTCAATTTCCATATTAAAACAAAACTCACCTTGCACTATTACATTAATTATATTATCGATATTATTAATTGTAATAAGATGATCATCTATATAATATTGATGAATAATTTCTTCATCCTCGCTATCTTGTATATCATCACTTTTAAGTTGTTCTTCTTTTATATCATAATCAATACTTTCCACAAGTGTTATTATTTTCTTTTCAAAATTTACGCTATGATTAACGACAACAATATTTTCAATAATATTCATTTCAACATTGCTTTTATATAGTAAATAATCACTAACTTGAAAAATATTCATCATTAACACCAGAAAATACACTAATAAACACCCATTACTGAACATAACTAATAAATCCTTTTTCCCACTTACTATTTCTTAAATAATTCAAATATATTTTATTTTGTAAAACTGTAAAAAATATATCACTAACGCCACTAAATATAATTAAAGTACCGTCACTAATAAAAGTATTATTGCTACTTGTTTGAATACTTATTACTTCATCCTTATAAATACAACTTAAGGTATTATATTGAATATCAATGTCATAACATGTATTCATAACTCTTCTTAATTGTGTTAAACCTATTTGATCTTGAATGACAACTGGAAACATTTCATTATTACCAATTATTTTATAAGTGCTATAAATTAGTGGCATTGATATACATATTATTAATATAGAAATTATAACATCAATTATTGCATACCCCTTTTTATTCATATATTAAATCAATTTCCATGATTTTACTATCAATCAAATTATTTGTATTATCAAGACTCAAAACACATAAAAAAACAATATTCACAACCATCATCAAAATAAACATAACAATAATAGCATCTATAATTACATAACCTTTTTTACTTAACATAACGCAATCTTCCCATACCTAAATTGATAATATATTTATAATTATTCTTGATTACAGTTTTAGCAATATTAACATTACCTAATGAATTAAATACGGTTTGATCATAAATTATCTTTTCTTTTAACACCATGGCTTCACTTTGCTTTTGTAAATAATTAAGTGCATAAACATGGGAAGTATAACTAAAATTAAGACTTGTCATAAACCATGTCGCAATTAAAAATATGATAAATAATGACAATAAAACATCAATCAAAGTATATCCCTTATTTCGCATAAGCTTGTCCATCATTAATATAAATAATTTTTCCATTTGAACATTTAGTTTGCTCTTGAGTTATTAAATTCGCATTCACAAGATCATTAACACTAATTGGACTATTACTAAAAACTAAGCGATATTGAATTATTGAACTATCCACAACTTTAACTAACGCTTCACAACCCTTTTCATCGACAATATCTAATACTTTTTGAATATTTGGAATAGTTAATAAAAATAAAATTGATAAAACAGTTATTACAACAACCATTTCTAATAAAGTAAATCCCTTTTTCATCTTCTCACCTCACATTTTTGATATAATTGACAAAGGTATAAATAATATTTGATAAACAACAATAATAATTAACCCTATAGCTATATAACTAAATAATTGTATAGCTATTGTAAGTTTTTTAATAAAACGAATTTGTTTAGTTTTATTTTGTTGGATATATATATTCAACATTTCACTTAAATTATTATTAAAATAAGATAATTTAATATAATGAGCTAATTTACAATCAATATAAACATTACTAATCGAATTATCTAATTTTTCTCCGCTTTGTAACAGTTGATCTACATGATAAGCCATGAATTTAAGCATTGCCTTATCATTACAATTATTTATCATTTCTAATGACGCTAATGTATTTGTACCATAATTATTAAATTTCATTAAATAAAAAGCAAACTGATTACTATAATAATCCTTCAAAAAAAACGTCAATTTATATTTAGTTAAAATAATATAAATGATAATTTGATATTTTTCACTACGAAATAATATAAAACAACTAAATACAAACAAAACAAATGTTACTAATATAATAATTAATGCATTTATAAAAGAAAAAATCATTTCTAAATTCTGATAATCTAAACTAAAACTTGTAAACATATTAACCATCAAACTATATCCATAATTACTAAATAATATTAAACCCACAATAGTAATTAAAAACATCGAAATTGGATATATTAATTTTTTATAGCTTTCTTGCTTAATTTGGTTAAAGTAAGTACAAACCTCCATTGATAGCTTAAGTGATTGATTAAAATCTAGATATTTGATAAACGATTTATAATTAACTAAAATATCTTTACTAAGATAATTACAAATAATATCACTGATTAAATTACCTTGAACTAATTCATCAATCATTTTATTGATAAGTTTATTATCATCTAATACAGCTAAACAATCTTTTATAAATAAACCACTATCAAGCAAACTACAAATATCATTGCATAATTCACTACTTAAATATTGTTTTTTCTTTATTTTATACATTTTTAATACCATTCAAATATTCATTAAGTAAAACACCATTTAGTATTTCATATTCACCAATCTTTTTATGCGAGTCAACATCCTTTATAGTTTGATAACTTACTCCAATCAAAACATCTTTTAAATTACTTAAATTAACCCCTAAATCAAGCATTCTTTTTATTGCTATATAACAATTTGATGAATGGATTGTACTAATCACTAAATGCCCTGTAAGAGCGCTTGTTAAAGCCATCTTAGCGGCAATACTATCTCTTATTTCACCTATTACTATAACATCAGGATCGTGCCTTAAAAGTTGTTTAATACCACTTTCATAAGTCAAATTTTGTTTTTCATTAATTTGAAGTTGCACAAAATTTTCATTATAAAGTTCTACTGGATCTTCTAATGTAAATATTTTTTTATAACTAATATGATTTAATAATGTGTAAAGTGTTGTTGTTTTACCACTGCCTGTTAAACCACAAATCAATATCAAGCCATTTTTATGCAAAATCATCTTTTCTAATTGAATAACATCATCCTTACAATATGTTAATTGATTTATTTTTAAATTTAATTGTTTATTTAAAATTCTTAAAACACAATTAGAAATATTTAATGAATGCACAATAGAAATTCTAATTGCATACAAATAATCATTAATTTCTATTTCAAAACTTCCAGATTGTGGTGCAGTTAAATTAGAAACATCTAAATTAGCTTGATATTGGATATAATTAAAGAATTTATTATCTAATAAATCATTGTTATATTGATATATATCACCATTTTTTCTAAACTGAATAAATAAATTACCATTTTTAAGTTGAAAGTGTATATCAGTCACATCATTATTAATCGCAAGATTTAATAGCGTAGTTAATTTTTCATACATAATAACCTCCCTAATTAAATATAAGCATTTATAATATTTAACCTATAAAATATAAAATTAAAAAACCTGTAAATAATCACGATTTATATTCGTGGCTATTCACAGGCTTCATTTTACATATATTTTTTTATACTTATCTTAAATAAGGATTATTATTTAATTCATCTTTGACATTTGTTATTTGATCATGACCAGGATATATAATTGTATCCATTGATAAAGTATGGATTAAATTTAATGACCTTCTCATTTCTGATTCATTACCAGTTTCTAAATCACATCTACCAATAGAATTTTTAAAGATGAAATCTCCAGCAAAAAAATGATTATCCATTTTAATTGAAGTACTGCCAATAGTATGACCTGGTGTAAAATATACTTCAAAATTAAAATTACCAATTGTCATTTTTGGTTCTTTAAGTGCATACATCTTTTCTTTAACAATCCCATTAAATCCATGACGATCAACTAATGGATCACTTGCAAGTCTCATATCTAATTCATTAATATAAATTTTTGTTTTGTAAAAACGTGATAATTTATCAGCTGCCCCTATGTGATCAAAGTGACCATGAGTCAATATAATTCCATCAACAATTTCATTTTCTAAAATGTTTGAACTAATTCTTTCAAAATTTGATCCTGGATCAATAATTAAAACATGGTTATTTTGACGAATCACATAACAGTTAACCTGGTATGCTCCTACTTTTATGGTTGTAATATTCATAATATTATAAAAAAAGCCTTTATAGGCTTATTTTTTCTCCTTGTGTAAAGTTTTTTTATTACAACGTGGGCAATACTTATTAATTTCCATTTTTTCAGGGTTTTTTCTTTTGTTTCTTGTTCCAATGTAATTCTCTTCTTTGCACTCAGAACATCTGAATGTTAAATCTTGTCTACCTGATGCCATTTATATCATCCTCCTGTTTACGCAAAAAGATTATATCATATCCTAAATGAAAATTCTACTATTTTTAGTATACTTATTCAAAAAGTTAATTAACTTCATGTTTATCGTAACATTTCATAATAAAGTTCGGTAATTTCTTGCGATATATCTAAGCATAAATTAGATTGAGATACCCCATTCCAAGCATTTGGTATAAGACATCCGATTGCAATTTCAGGATTATCATATGGTGCATACGAAATAGTTGAATTAATTGGAGAAGATACACGTCGTGTATTACCAAATTCATCTTCAATAACTTTATAGGCCTCTGCAGTGCCTGTTTTTGCAGCGATTTGAGCAACTGGTGATTGAACACCTTTACACAGTCCATAAGACCCGTACGAACACTCTAAAAGCCCCATTTGAATCCTTTGAATTGATTCATAATTATCCGCAACACTTAATTGTGTAACCTGGTTTTCAAAAACAACTTCATCACTACTAGCTTCATATGCATGACTAACTAAACGTGGAACAACTTTAATTCCATCATTTGCAATTACTGAAGCATATTGTGCTAATTGCATAACTGTATAAGTATCATATTGACCAATAGCAAAATCTAATACATTACCTGTATTCAAAGAATTACCGACATATCCCACAAACTCATTTGGAACATCAATACCAGTTTTTACACCAAGGCCAAACAAACTAAAGTAATTACGCATTAAATCAAAAGTATTTGGATCTAAATATAATGGTTGATTATAGCTATATTTGCCACCACCAAGTCTTGCTGCTGTCATCATCATATAAACATTACTAGATTGGGCAAGTGCTTGAATATCATTAACTGAACCCAAATTTTTCCAAGATGATTTTTCCGGTGTTGATTTAACTTTCATCGGTTGATCAACAATTACTTCTCCAATATCAATGACACCCTCAGTTTGTCCCATATAAACAACTGCACCCTTAACAATAGAACCTGCTTCATAAGCCATTGTATAAGTAGATACAGGATCTGAATATATTTCACCACTATCAGATTTGACCTGTGTTGCCAAGGCATAAATATCACCAGATACAGGATCCATTGCTACAACTGATATGCGATCCATATATAATCGTCTAGAATTATTATCTGCGACTGCTAAATATTTATTTAAAATTTCTTGTACCCCTATTTGAAAATCAGCACTAAGTGTTAATTGTAAATCATAACCCTTTACACCTTGTTCCATCTCACTAAAATTTGGCATACCATCTGCATCATAAGTAATAGAGTACTGTGTTTTTTCACCATTTAATAATACTTCATATTCTTTTTCTAATCCTGATACCCCTATTTTATCATTAAGTTCATAACCTTTAGCTAATAAATAATCAGCCTCATTAATAGGAATCCCTACCGATTCATTTGAAACACTACCAAAAACACCTCTTAAAAGGTCGTCATACATATTTTCTCTTTGCCAATCTACTACAACACTAAAGCCATTAAAGTCAGTGCTATGCTCAATTAAATACGCCATTTGCTCATTTGATACATCAGTTAAAATATTACTTGCAACACTTGACGAAGCAAAATCCATAGACTGCTTCACAGAATACATCTTAGCCAATGATTCATCAATCAAACCAAAATGAACATCATTAATTCTTGCTAATTTCAAATAATATAAATCCATATCATCCATTTCATTATTTTTATATTGTTGCATTTCTTCATCTGTTATTAAAGATTCATACAATTCAAGATTTTCATCACTATAAAAATAATTATATTGAGCTATTTCATAATCCTCTACCCAAGTTTTAAATGATGATTCATAAATACTTAAATACAAATCTTTTTTATCACGACTAGTACTTTTATATTCAAAATCAAACTCTTCACTAAAATTATAAGCCAAATCATATTCTGCACTCGACTTAACATTTTTAACAGGAAAATAAGAAATATTAATTTGTTGACTATTACCAATTATAACATTACCTTGTGAATCAATCATTTCACCTCTAGGAGGTGTAACACTTAAAAGTCGTTGCGTGTAATTAGTTAAGCGATTATTATACTTTTCTTGATTTAATATTTGTAGATTATATAGTTTAACCGACAATAAAAACATCGCAATACAAATAAACGATGCAAGTAATTTAATTCTAAATGAAACGGTTTTATTAATATCAATACTCTTTTTAAAGAAGTCTGATTTATGATATGTATATTTTTTGCTTTTTCTATTTGTTTTAATCATTATTTTCTCCATTTTGAAACTAATTAAATAATAACACATATTTATAAATAATGTTATAATAAGTGTGGTGATAAATATGAATAGAAGAGAAAGTACAAGAAGTATTAAAGTTGGAAAGTATATTATAGGAAATAATAATGATGTTATTATTCAATCTATGACTAATACTAAAACTAAAAATGTAAATGATACTGTAAAACAAATTAATGAATTAGTTCAAAACGGCTGTCAGATAGTTAGATTAGCCATTTTAGACGAGCAAGATGCAAGTGCAATTAGTGAAATAAAAAAATTAGTTGATGTGCCATTAGTTGCGGATATTCATTTTAATTATCGTTTAGCGATCATTGCGATTGAAGCAGGTATTGATAAAATCAGATTGAACCCTGGTAATATTGGTTCAATTGAAAATGTTGAAAAAGTAGTAAATAAATGTAAAGAATATCAAATCCCTATAAGAATAGGTATTAATAGTGGTTCTTTAGAGAAATCTATGTTGGAAAAATATGGAAAACCATGTGCACAAGCAATGATCGAAAGTGCAAAAATGCATGTCGATATTTTAGAAAAACTTAATTTTTATGATATTTGTTTATCATTTAAATCAAGTGACGTTAACTTAACAATTCAAGCATATAAACTTGCATCAGATACATTTGATTACCCTTTACACCTAGGTGTTACTGAGGCTGGATCATTTAATTCATCATCTATTAAATCAAGTGCTGCCCTTGGAGTATTATTATACGAAGGAATTGGTAATACTATTAGAATTTCTGTAAGTGCTGATCCTAAAGATGAATTAATTGTTTGTAAGAAATTATTAAAATGTTTTGATTTATATAAAAATGTCCCAAATTTAATTGCATGTCCAACATGTGGAAGAATTCAATACGATATGATTCCTATTGTAAATGAAATTGAAACATTCTTAAATACCATTGATTCTGATATTGAAGTCGCAATCATGGGATGCCCAGTAAATGGACCTCAAGAAGCATCACGTGCTGATATTGGCGTTGCAGGTGGTAAAGATAGTGCAGTATTATTTAAAAAAGGTGTGCTTATTAAAACAGTTAAACAATGTGATATTGTAAGTGAATTAAAAAAAGAGATAATGCTTGAAGTAGAAAATAGAAAAGCAAACACAATATAATTAATAAAATAAACTCTAAGTATAAACCACATAATTGTGATAAATACTTAGAGTTTTTTAATTAAAATATATAATAATAAATAAGAAAACATACACCAATAAACTTATTATAGTTTATTGGTGTATGTAATTGTAATCCATTATTGTTATTTATAAAGTTTAAATCTTTTATTACTTAAAACTTAACAGTTTCACCATAGTATGCTGCCATATACAATTTTTCCATAGTAGAATTCTCAATTGTACGAGGATTTGTACCAGTACATGGATCTGCAACTGCAGTTGATGCAAGACTTGGTAATCTTTTTAAGAATTCAGCTTCATTAACACCAAATTCTTTAAGTGTTGCAGGAATATTCATATCTTTTCTCATATTCTTGATTAAATCAATTAATGAAGTAACAAGTTGTTGATCTGTATCACCTTGTAAGTGTAATTGCTTAGCGATTTCCACATACTTAGCCGGAGCTGTTTTTGCATTGTACTCAATTGCATAAGTAAGGTAAATAGCATTTGCTAAACCATGAGGAATACTAAAGATATCACCTGTCTTATGTGCCATTGAATGAACTATTCCTAAAATTGCATTTGAGAATGCCATTCCAGCTAAGTTTTGTGCAATATGCATATTTTTTCTTGCAGTAACATCTTCTGCATAAGATTTTTCTAAATTTTCAACTGTCATTTCGATAGCTTTCATCGCTAATGCATCAGTTAATGGTGTAGCCATAGTTGAAACATAAGCCTCAATTGCATGAGTCAGTACATCAAGACCTGTATTTGCTACAACATTAGGAGTTAAACTTAATACTAAGTTTGTATCAACTATTGCAATATCAGGAGTTAAGTTAAAGTCAGCAATCGGGTATTTAATACCTGTTTCATTGTCTGTAATAACACTAAATGATGTAACTTCTGTTGCAGTACCACTAGTTGTTGTAATACCAATAAATCTTGCTTTTTGACGAAGTGGTGGAAGATTAAATGGTTTAATAGCTTCTTCAAATGTAAATTCTGGGTACTCATAAAATAACCACATTGCTTTTGCAGCATCAATTGGTGAACCACCACCAATACCAATAATCCAATCAGGATTATATTCATTCATTTCAGCTACACCTTTATTAACTGTATTAACACTAGGATCTGCTTCTACACCAATAAATACTTTACTTTCAATACCTGCTTGTTTAAGATATCCTTCAACTTTTGCTAAAGTACCATCTTTTACTAATCTGTTTGATCCGATTACAATATAAGCTTTTTTACCTGTAATATCTTTAAGGTTGCTTATTGCATCATCTCCCATATATGTGTCTCTTGGAATTGTAAATCTTGCCATTTTAATACCTCTTTCTATTATATAATATAATTGTCTGCAAACACTAATTTGTATTTGTTTGCTGACAATATAATAAATCAATATCAATAATAAAAAAAGAAGGCACTTTATAGTTCGTTACTTACCAAATGGTAGGAATTGACACTCACCTTTTGGTAGGAAATAGCTAAAATAAAGGTTTAGCTAACATTTTAAATATTTAATTATTTTTTCAAATTATAATTAATAACGTAATCTTTTCCCCAATTATCCATTGATTCTAATATCGGAATAAGATTAATACCCATTTGAGTCAAACTATATTCAACCATTGGTGGTACTTGTGGGTAAACTTTTTTACTAATAATTGCATTACTTTCTAAATCTTTAAGTTGTTGTGTAAGCATTTTTTGTGTTATTTCTGGAATAAGTCTTCTAAACTCATTAAATCTTATAACAGAATATTTGATCAACTCCCACAGTATTAAAGCCTTCCACTTTCCCCCTATTATTTCTAAGGTTAATTCAATGTCACATCTATAATGCTCACAGCTGACTTTATTATTTCTATCTTTCGGCATTTTATTCCTCCTATTTTTATCAATATCATTTTGATAAAATCATTTATCAAAGTACGTCTAACTATAACATATATAAAGCATATTTATAATTATATTTTAAGATATATCAATATAAAAATAATAATAATTATATAATTGATGATAAATGAATAATTTAATAAATAATTATGTTATAATATAGATTAAATTAAACCTTAATTACAATTAGGTTAATTAATTTATTACAAAAATTATACGAGTATAAATTATTATGGTACATTTTACATCTACTATAAAAAAAGGAGAAACACTTATGAGAAGTTATACAGAACGCAAAAGAATATTATTTTTAGGTTTACCTTTCACTTTCACAACATATGAAATTGATGAAGAACGTCTTACAATTCGTGAAGGATTTTTAAATCGCAAAGAAAATGATTGTTACATGTACAAAATACAAGACGTAGCATTAAATTCTAGTCTATTAGAAAGAATCTTTGGTTTAGGTACAGTTGTTTGTAGCACTGGTGATACAACTCACCCAACACTTGAATTACATCACATTAAAAATGCACGTGAAATTAAAGACTTCATTTTAAACGCTTCAGAAGATCACCGCATTAAACGCAGAACAATCAATATGCAAGATATTGGTGCTGATGACATTAGTAACATAGAACTAGATTAAAATTATAGATTAATAAAAAAAGGATAATGACGATGATATATCGAATTTATCCTTTTTTACTATCTTATTTTATATTACAGTATTCTTCCATCACAACTAATTGTAATAACTTTATATGGTATGTTTTTACCACATTCATTTAATGCTTTTGTTGTGTAACTTTCAATTTTAGTACAACATGGAACTTCCATTCTTACAACAGTTATTGAATTAATATCATTAAAGCTAAATATTTCTTTTAATTTATTTGAATAATCAATATCATCAAGTTTAGGACAGCCAATAATTGTCACTTTATTTTTCATAAATTCATTATGAAAATTCGCATAAGCATAAGCACTACAATCAGCTGCAATTAAAATGTCAGCATTTTTTAAAAATGATGAATTAGGTGATACTAGTTTAATTTGAATTGGCCATTGTCTAAGTTGTGTTTGAGGTTTATAAATCATTGATTGATTTGATATAGCATTATTTGCTTTAAATACCATAGGTTTTACACTAGCACAACTAGCACCTGCATTTTGTACTGTACTTTGATCATTTGTATTTGATACGTCTTTCATTGTAAAACTTATAGCATTTGTAGGACACATTGGCAGACATCTACCAAGTCCATCACAATAATCTTCACGTAATAATTGTGCCTTACCATCTACTAATCCTATTGCACCTTGATGACATGTGTTAACGCAAAGTCCACAACCAACACATTTTTCTTTATCTATTGTTATAATTTGTTTATTCATAATTTTCTCCTACTTGTTTATACAACTTTATTATAGTATAATTCAATCAATAAGTATGTTGTTATTACAACATAAAGAGGTATATATGGAATATATTTATAATATTGTAAAGAATAACCCTTTATTTGAAGACAAAAATTTAAATGATTTTATTACATTGTCTAATTGTTTATCACCAACTATAAAATCATTTAAAAATAAAGAAATTATTTTAAATCTAAATGATCCAGTTGACTCAGTTTATATTATTATATCAGGTAGTGTAAAAGTCATAAAAGAAAGTTTTGATGGGAAAGAAAATATCATAGCAAAAATCATTTCACCACAAACATTTGGTGAAGTTTTTGCCTGTGCAACTATCCCTAAAAGTCCTGTAAGTGTCATTAGCTTAGAAAAAACTGAAGTATTGATCATTAACTATCAAAAAATAACAACATGTTGTACAGGCTGTTTATTTCATTTAAAACTTATTGAAAATATGCTTAAAGTAATCTCAAGAAAAAACTTAGTGTTACATCAAAAAATTGAAATAATATCGAAAAGATCAATAAGAGAACGTCTATTAATGTTTTTTAGTATGCAAAATTCAAATAATTTCACAATTACCTATAGTAGAGAAAATCTTGCTGCATATTTATGTGTTGATAGAAGTGCAATGTCTAATGAATTAAGTAAAATGCAAAAAGATGGTTTAATAAAGTATCATAAAAATGAATTTCAACTTTTATATTAATAAATATCAACCTATAATTACATAAAGAAAACAGGATACAAAGATGTATAATTCATCCATGTATCCTGTTTATTATATTATTTACATTTAATTAATCATACATTGTAATTTCATAAAATATTTAAGTGTGATTAAAATCTTATGACTTAATCGATTTAACTAAGCTTTTAAAACTTATTATTTTTTTGTATAATTCATCAAATGATTCCATCTTCCACAACCAGTTAGGTGCTCCAACTGTACCTGGAGTATTAAATCTTGCATTAGTTCCTAAACCTAAAATATCTTGAACTGGTAATACTGTTAGTTCATTATTAAAATTTAAACATTGTTTAATAATTTCTAATACCACTTCATCAATTTCACAATCATATTGTACACTTAAGTTTAATTGTTCTTGAGTATTTAATTCACTAAACCAACCTACAAGTGTTTGATTATCGTGAGTTCCTGTATAAATAATTGTATTTTTTTGATAATCAACTATTGATTCTTCCTCGTTTGGTCTTAATTCAAACTGAATAATTTTCATACCAGCTAATTTATAAAAATCTCTAAGCTCTAAAACTTCAGGTCTTAATAAACCTAAATCTTCTACAACAATATTAATATTTGGTAATTGACGATATATTTCATCAAATAACTCATATCCTGGAGCTTCTACCCATTCACCATCAATTGCAGTAGTACAACTTGCAGGTATTTTCCAATAAGTATCAAATGCTCTAAAATGATCTATTCTTATTACATCATACATTAAATCATTCCATTTTAATCGATTTATCCAAAATTCAAAGTCAGTCTTTTTTTGATATTCCCAATCATAAATAGGATTACCCCATCTTTGACCTGTTTCACTAAAATAATCAGGTGGAACACCTGCAATAAATGTTGGATTACCATCATCATCTAATAAGAAACCTTCTTGATTTTCCCAAACATCGCAAGAATCAATTCCAACATAAATTGGTATATCACCCATTATTGAAATCATTTTATCATTTGCATATTGTTTTAACTTAAACCATTGCTTATAAAAAATATACTGCACAAACTTTTCATAATCTATTTTTGCTTCATATTGTTTTAAATCAAATTGATTATTTAAATATTGTTTTTGTTTTGCTTCCCATTCAATCCAACAAGCAAGATTATTTTCTTTTTTTAATGTTATAAAAATAGCATAATTATTAAGCCATTTAACTTCTTGTTTGAATTTATTAAATTCACCAAGTAAATTTGAATTTTTATTGATATTATTATAAGCTATATTCAAATATTCATTTTTAAATATTCTTACTTTTTCATATTCTGTAACATTATTATTTAAATCATAATTTTTAATATCACTTAATAAACCTAATTGTTTTAATTCATCTAATGATATATATAATTCTTCACCTGCATATGATGAATATGGTTGGTAAGGTGAATTACCATATCCTAATGGATTCAAAGGTAATACTTGCCATAAACTAATATTGTTATTTGCTAAAACATCAATAAATTCAAATGAAACACTTCCAAAATCTCCAATCCCATGACTTCCTGGCAGAATTGAAACTGGTGCTAATACCCCTATTTTTTTAGCCATAAAAACCTTCCTATAAAGTTCAAATATATACATTTTTTTATAAACAAAATTATTTGCTATAAACATATAAGCTTTGATTCTTTCATAATTAAATATATAAATTTATATACATCAATGATAAAATTATACCATATAAAAACTCTTACTAAAATAGTTATTTAGACCAACTAAAACAAAATTGTATCTTTACAATAAAAATAACCTATCTTTACAATAAGTTATCTTATAATCTATTTTATTCTTGTGTTTGTAAATAGTTACTAGCTTGTAGATTAAACATATTTGCATAGCTATTTTTCGCATTCATTAGTTGTTGATGACTACCTAATTGTTTAACTTTTCCATCTTCAATCAGTACTATAACATCACTCATACGACAACTAGATAAACGATGACTTATAATTATTGAAAGTTTATCTTTTGTTAGCTGATTAAAATGTTGATATACTAACTCTTCAGCCATCGGATCAAGTGATGCTGTTGGTTCATCTAAGATCATTAAAGAACCATTTTTATAAATACTTCTAGCAATCGCTAATTTTTGTTCTTGCCCTTTAGACAGCATTACACCATTATCATCAAAGGCTTTTCCAGTAAATGTGTCGACACCATTATTAAATTTGACTAGTTCTTTATCAAAATCACTTTCTTGAAGTGCATTCATTAACTTTAAATCATCATTATTTTCAAATGTAATATTTTCTTTAATAGAAATATCAAAGATTTTAAAATCTTGAAAAATAATTGAAACTTGTTTTAAGTAAGAATCATAATCATATAAATTTAAATCGATACCATTAATTAAAATACAACCACTACAAGGTATATATAATTTCGCAATTAATTTAATTATTGTACTTTTACCACAACCATTTTCACCGACAATTGAAACTCTTTGTTTTGAATCAATTAGTAAGTTAAAGTTTTCTAAAATATTTTTTTGTGTATCAGGATATGCAAATGTTACATCTTTAAATTCAATTGAAGTTATTTCAGGATCACACTTAATTGTCCCATCATCTTTACTTAAAGTAACCATTTCATTAAACTTTAAATATTGAGCTAAATAAACTAGTGACTGATTAGCTGTAAGTAATTCTGTTTGAATCATATTTATTGCGATAAACAATGTAGTACAAGCATTAACTAATAAGATTAAATATGATGCCTCCATTGTAACATTATTTGGATTAATCAATAAATATGAATACATAAATATAAGTACTAATACTGAAAAACTACGTCCTGCAAGTGCTCTTAAGTCACGATTTTTGTATAGTAAAGTACCTGAATCAATCACACTTTGATAATACTCTTTAGCCTTTTTAAGTAAAAATGGTTGAGCCTTATATAATCGCACATCTTTCGCAATACTTGGATCTTTCATCATCCTTAAATAATACCAATATGTTTTATGTTGATCAAAGTTTGACTTCGCATTATTTATCTCTTCATTAATTCTTGCTTTATTAAATAAAAACAAAGCAAATGACATCATAAATACTATAACTACCACCCATATACTATAAGTGTAAACAATTGAAATTACACCAACTATTGTTATAAAATGCTGTATTATTTTAGGTAGAGCCAAAAATAAGTTTGTGTTTGCTCCAAGATTATCAATAGGCTCAACAGCATTAGCTAACTGATCCATAAATTTTGGACTCTCTAATTTATCATATGACACATCTAATAATTGTTCATTTACTTCAGCTATCATTTTAAATTGTAATACTTCTGATATTATAGAAATTCGCTTATTAATAATACTAATAAATAATCTTACGACAAGTATTATAAACAAAAATATTATAACTTGCTTTTTGATTATTTCTACTTGCATATCACTAGTTAAAATTTCAATAATAAATGCTGGCAAATAAATAAATGCAAAGATTAAACTTGTTTCTAAAACTGTTTGAATACATTGCAGTATAATATATGAAGGGGCTAATCTATGTGTCTTTTTAAGTACAAAAAATAGGACACTTAATTGTTTTTTCATTATGATTCCTCCTTTTGATAATACTTTGATTGAACTCGATATAATTCAAAGTACTTACCTTCAAGTTTCATTAATTGATCATGAGTACCATGTTCCTTAATACACTTATCATCAACTAAAATTATTTCATCACAAAAACTAGTACTTGCTAAACGATGAGATATAAATAAAATTGTCTTATCTTTATAATCATTATTAATTTTATGATAAAAATCATATTCTGCTATTGCATCTAAGGCACTTGTTGGTTCATCAAGGATTAGTACTTGTCGATTCGAACAAATTGCTCGTGCCATTGCAAACTTTTGAGATTCACCACCTGATAATAATAATCCATCTTCATCAATTATTTTAGTCATGCTTTTATCTAATTGATCAAGCGATATTTTATCTTTTAGACCTACTTGTATAAGTGCATCATAAGCTATTTTATCATCATATTCTTGATCAAAAACTAAGTTTTCTTTAACTGAATAAGCAAACAAGTTAATTTCTTGAAATACTGGTGCAAAAAGATTATAGTATTCACTTAATTTAAAAGATTGAATATCAACACCATTAAATAATATTTTCCCATCAGTTGGCTTATATAAACGCATTAATAATTTAATCAAAGTTGTTTTACCAACACCATTTAAACCTATAACTGCAATTTTTTTACCTTTTTTAATTGTAAAGTTTAAATTTTCATAAATGTTTTTATCACTACCTAAATAATGAAAACTAACATTATCAAATTTTATCTCCCAATCATTATCACATTTAAATTCTAAACCTTTATTATCTTCATTTTCAATTCTAAAATAATCAAACATCTTAGTATATTTTTCATATTCATTAACTATCGTTTTAATATTATTAACCCCTAATGACAAGGCATTGTTTAACTGCATTACTAATACTGAATACATAGAAAACTGTGCCAGATTAATTTTATTATCAAAATATAAAATAATTAATGTAATATACATAATACTATCACGTATAAATTGGTAAATATTATCCAAAATCATAATTTTAGCACTAAACTTATAAGTTAGTTTTGAAAATTTCTCCATGTCATCTAGTAAAGTATTCATTTTTATTTTAAACCAATTTTTTAATCTAAATACACGCATTTCCTTCGCAAAAGAAATATCCATGCTAATGTTTTTAAAGTAAAAATGTTTTCTATAAATGCTACCACCATCATCTTTTATTTTTCCAATCTTTTCAGAATTTAAAACATTTAAGAATGTATAGATGATAATCCATATAAAAATAAATATCGCTAATATAATGTTAAGTTTTAATAAAACTCCTATTGATATTAATATAATTGCGAAATTCCCACTAAATTCAGCGCAATGCAAGTAAAAAAACTGCACACCATTTACTGAAGTTATCGGTCTTGTGATATTCCATAAGTTATCCAAAATTTTTGGATCTTCATATTGATCTAAAGGTATTGATAAATTCTTTTCATTATATTTAAGCATCAAACCATATCGAATACGATATCCTACAGGTGTATACTTTATTTTACACAATGAAATTCCTAAATCACTTATAAAGATAATAGTAAATACAATAATTAGAAGCTCAAAATTAACCGTATTAGATTCAAGCATTTCTAAAACAATTCTTGGTACTTGGATTATCGAATAACCATATACTCCATAACATATAAAATTTAACATAACCCAAAAGAAATACATTTTTTCATCCTTATAAGCCATTTTAATTAAATCTTTATAACTTTTAATCATAATCTTTAGCCGTTTCACTACTATCAACCTCCCCTTATTTTTATTGATTATAACTTTTATCTTATAATTTTTTTGTAGACTAAAAAAGCAAATTGTAATAAATTTAGCGATTTAGCATAAAAAAATACTAAGTTAGCAATAACCTAGTATTTTTTCATTTATAATAATTATAGAAAAAATTTATAGTAAGTTAATTACTATGCTGCTATTTAATTTTAAGTTTAGAATATTTGTCATAGTAATAACTCCTTCCAATGAATGCATAATATCACTAATTCTTTCACAAGTCAACATAATAATAATAATAAAAAAAGAATTCAAGTACAAATAAATGTCATTGAATTCTAATATTTTATATTTCACTTTTTAACAATGCTATCTCAGCCTTATATGGAGCTTGTTCTTCAATATATGGTGTTTCTAATATTTTAATTACATTTTCAAGTTTTTCATGATTCACAATATAATGTAAGTTTTTAAAACCAATAAAGCCATCACCGATATTTGCATGACGATCTTTTTTAGCTCCCATTTCATTTTTAGAATCATTAATATGCATAACTTTTAATTTATCTAATCCAATAATCTTATCAAAATCATTTAAGATTGTGTCAAAATCATTTAAATCATAACCAGCATCATGAATATGACAAGTGTCTAAACATACTGCAAGGTGTTGCTTAAAAATAGTGTTATCCATAATATATTTTAAATGTTCAAACTCATAACCAACTTCACTACCCTTACCTGACATAGTTTCAAGTAAAATAGTTACTTTTTGATCTTGTTTTAAAACCATATTTAAGCCTTCAACAATTTTATTAATACCTTTATCAAAAGTAGCTGTTGTGAATGAACCTGGATGTAATACTAGGTATTTCAAACCAATTTCTTCACATCTTGCAATTTCTTTTTCTAAAAAAGTAGTTGCTAATTCAAAAGTTGATGCATTAACACAGTTTGCTAAGTTAATAATATATGGTGCATGCGCAATCATATTTTCCATAGGAATATTATTTTGAGCTAACAACTCTGTTGCTTCTTTAACTTTTAAATCTTTTACAGGGCGTCGCATAGTATTTTGTGGAGCACCTGTATAGATCATCAATGCATTAGCATCATAACTTAAAGCTTCATTTACAGAACCCAAAAGAAAATCTTTTGAACTCATTTTACAATGTGAGCCGATTATCATTTATTTAGCGCCTCAGTTTTAGCTCTTTGTTCTGTTTTATAACGCTCTTTTCTTACTTCTTTAATATTCTTACGAATTAAATCTCTTTTTTCTTTTTGTTTAATTCTTTTAACTTCTTCAGCTTTTTTCTTTTTATAACCAGGTTTAACTTTTTCTTTTTTTCTAGTTAATTTATGACTTAATTGTTTTTCACTCAAGTCATTTTTTTGAATATATTTTTGACCTAAATCTTTCATTTCTGACCATACACCATTTTTAAATGTTTTATGTGTAAAGACTATACCGCGTTCTTTAAAGTAATTAACACTCTTCATGTCACTTTCTTTATAGATTGCAAAACATACACCTTCACGTCCAGCACGACCAGTTCTTCCAGATCTGTGAATATAAAAATCTGGTTCACTTGGGAAACCTAAAGAAATAACATGTGTAATTCCTTCAATATCAATTCCTCTTGCAGCAATATCTGATGCAACAACAAAAGATTGTTTAAGATTACTTAATTGTTTCATTGCCTGTCTTCTTTGACGAGCTTCTAAACCACCATGTAATTCAACAACATCATAACCATTTTTACGTAATTGTGTAGCACAATCAGCAGCATCAGTTCTTGTGTTAGCGAATATTAAACATACATAAGGAATAAATCCTGGAAGTATGTCAATACATGTTTCAATATAACTACGATGTTTACAAGGTATTAAAATATGTTCGATTTGTGGAGCCATAGCTTCATCATCTTTAATTTCAACAAGTTGAGGATTAGTCATATATTTTTTTAAAAATGGTTTTAAAGCTTGAGGAATTGTTGCACTAAATGCCATCATTTGAAGAGATTTAGACATACGTGTAGCCATAGCATCGATGTCTTCTAAAAATCCAAATTCTAAAGTCATGTCAGCTTCATCGACAACTAAAATTTTAGTTGTGTCAATTCTTAAAACACCATCAGTTAAAAATAAGTCTTTAATTCTACCTGGAGTTCCGATAACGATATGTGGCTGGATACTCATACTATCTGCCATATGTTTACGATCTGAACCTCCTGTAACTAACTTGATTCTTAATTCTGGATCAACTTTCATCATTAATTTTGCACGATTAAAAATTTGTTGTGCAAGTTCACGTGTTGGTGCTGTTATAACTGCTTGAACTGTAGGTTTATCCGAGTTCACAGCTTCTAGAATAGGAATTAGAAAAGCATGTGTTTTCCCTGTACCTGTATCTGAAACAGCAATTATATCCTTTCCTTTTGTTGCCATTGGTATAACCGCTTTTTGAATTTTTGTTGGTGTTTCAAAACCATTTAATTCAATAAAATTTTTAGTTTTTTCACTAAATTGATAATCTCTATATAGATTCATGTAATATCACCCGATAGTATTATACATTTTTTTTACACAAATAGCAAAGGTATGTTATCATTATATATAAAAGGAGTGTTTTTTATGCAAATAATACCGATTACACCACGTGGATATTGCAAGGGAGTAGTGAATGCAATTAATGTTGCGAAACAATGTTTAATTGATTACCCTAACCAAAATATCTACGTATTAGGAATGATAGTCCACAATAAATATGTGGTAATGGCTTTAGACAATTTAAATATTAAAACAATTGAAAATAAAAATATGACAAGATTACAATTACTTGATGAGATTGATAGTGGAATTATTATCTTTACAGCCCATGGTATAAGTGCAAATGTAAAACAAAAAGCAATAGCAAAAGGTCTAACATGCATTGATGCATCTTGCATTGACGTTAAAAAAACTCAAGATATTGTAATTAATAAATTAAATCAAGATTATGCTATTTTATATATTGGAAAAAAAAATCACCCTGAAGCTGAAGCAATTTGTGATATATCAGATAAAATCACACTAATTTGTGATGATACTATACCAAATGTAAATAATGATAAAATCTTTGTAACTAATCAAACAACAATGAGTATCTTAGAAATAAAGCATATTAACTCTGCTATTTTAAATAAATATCCAAAAGCCATTATTCAACATGAAATATGTAATGCTACAACTATTAGACAAAAAGCAATTTTTGAAGCTAATTCATTAGATACATTATTTGTTGTCGGTGATGTTGTTTCAAATAACTCTAATAAATTAAGAGATATTGCAATCAATTGTGGTATCACAAATGTCTTTTTGATTGAATCTAATTTAGATATCAAACCAGAATACTTAATTGATAGCAATCGTGTTGGTATAACAAGTGGTGCAAGTACCCCTACTTATTTAACTAATCAGGTTATCGATTGTTTAAAAAACTATGCAATAACAAAGCAAGTTATTCATCAAGAAATTGATATCACTAAAATTTTATAATTAAAGCCCCACTTAAATACACTTTAAGTGGGGTTACATTTTTTTATATAACAAGCTTTATATATTTATTTCTTACATTTCAATTTTTTTAAAAATCTACAGTCTCTCCATAATATGCTGCTTTATAAAGTCTTTCCATTGTAGCAACATCAATAGTACGAGGATTTGTTCCAGTGCATGGATCTGCTACTGCAGTTTTCGCAAGACTTGGTAATCTATTTAAGAAGTCTTTTTCATCAACACCAAATTCTTTTAATGAAGCTTGTATATTGAAATCTTTTCTCATTTTTTTAATTAAATCAACCAACGCTTTAACTAGTTCTTGATCTGTATTTCCTTTTAATCTTAACTGTGTTGCTATTTCTACATATTTTTTAGGAGCAGTTTTCGCATTATATTCAATTGCATATGTAAGATAGATCGCATTTGCTAAACCATGTGGAATAACAAAGATATCTCCTGTTTTATGTGCCATTGAATGCACAATACCTAAAATAGCATTTGAGAATGCCATACCCGCTAAATTTTGAGCTATATGCATATTTTTTCTAGCCGTCATAACTTTATTGTATGAACCATCTAAATTTTCAACAGTCATTTCAATTGCTTTCATAGCTAGTGCATCAGTTAATGGTGTTGCCATAGTTGAAACATAAGCTTCAATAGCATGAGTTAAAACATCAAGACCTGTATTTGCAACAACTTCAGGACTTAATGTTAATACTAAATTAGTATCAACAATTGCAATATCTGGAGTTAAATTAAAGTCTGCAATCGGGTATTTAATACCTGTTTCTTTATCAGTAATTACACTAAATGATGTAACTTCAGTTGCCGTACCACTTGTTGTTGTAACGCCAATAAATTTAGCTTTTTTACGAAGTTCTGGTAAATTAAATGGTTTAATTGCTTCTTCAAAAGTAAATTCTGGATATTCATAAAATAACCACATTGCTTTAGCTGCATCAATTGGAGAACCACCACCAATTCCAATAATCCAATCTGGTTTATATTCTAACATTTCTGCAACGCCTTTTTTTACAGTTTGAACACTTGGGTCATGTTCAACACCAATAAATACTTTACTTTCAATACCTGCCTCTTTAAGATAACCTTCAACTTTACTTAAAGTCCCATCATTTTTTAGTCTTTGTGAACCAATCACAATATAAGCTTTTTTTCCTTTAATATTTCTAAGTTCACTAATAGCATCATCACCCATAAATACATCTCTTGGAATTGTAAATCTTGTCATTTTAAATACCTCTTTTCTAACATATAGTTAATTTGTACAACTTTTTTAATTATGTTGGATCACCAACATAAACATAGTATACACTAACATTAAAATAATTATACGTAGGTACTTTTTTGTTTGATAGTAACTTTATGGTAGTAATTGACAGTATCTAAAAGGTATTACTTTGTATTTTATTATGCTTTTATGTATTAAAAATATTTTAAACTCATTCATTTTTTATATTCCTGTACATAGCTTTTTCTCCATTTATCCATAATATCTAGTATTGGTATAAGTTGCTAATCAAAATTAGTTAATCTGTATTCAACCATCATATGTACTTGAGGATATATTTTCTTTTTGATTATTTGATCGTTTTCTAAATCTTTAAGTTATTGAGAAAGTATTTTTAGAGTTATTTAAGGAATAAGTCTTCTTATTTCATTAAATCTAATAACAGAATTAAGATGTAACTCCCATAATATCAAATCCTTCCATTTACACCCAATAATTTATAATGTTAGTTCAATATCACATCTGTAATGATTACATTTTATTTTATTATTACTATCTTTTGGAATCTTATCTCCACCTTTCATATTTTATCTTTTATTACATATTTAATTATCAATCTTTTATAAATCAAATATTTTATCCTTATTGTGTAAATTAAAAAATGATGGAGTAACCCGTTCAATCAATCTAAAAGCCAAATTCAAGAACTATAAAACTAGAGTACCATTCTTAATACATTTCGTTGTACAATTAAGTGGTTGCTCTTTTATGACTATACTCGATAATATACGTGATTCATTTAATCCAAATTCACATGAAATTAGAAAGTTTAAAAAGTTAAGTACATAATTTTATAAAGACCATAAAAATGGTTTCTTTGTTTATGCTACTAATGTGAAATATAAAAATAACAACGCCATTGTGAATTATATTATTCGTTATGCCGCAATACCTGCTAGGGCTCAAAGTAAAATTATTGACTATGATAAAGAGAAACAATTAAAGATATTGAGCATGTATTCAAATTCATGAAAAACAATTTAAAATACTTAGAATTATGGTCGTTATGCAACTTAAATCATTCGAAGAAAAAAGTAGTTAAAATATTAATCGCTAATTCCTGTACAACTATAAAAAAATATTAGTTATGGAAAAGAATTAATAGAAACTTTTGTTGTTGCCCCCTTGCTTTGTAGCTGTGGACATTATATGGATTTTGTAGACCACTAAGTACCATCAAAAGGTGGTGCAATGAATGCACCACTTGCATGCATTAGTTACTATTAATTAGTTATGAAAAAACTTTTTAAGTAATATTCATCACCTTTTATTATATATAGTTAACGCTAACGATGATTAAATCCAAATAAGTGTACCTTCATATAGAATCTGTAAGAAATGCATTTATTAGTGACCAATTATGTATTTTTGATATTTTTAGTCTCCAGATTAACTTTCCTAGAAACAAAAAAACTAATAATTAATATAATTATTAGTTTTTTTTGTTATTTTGATTTGATTATTACTTTATTAATCTAATATAAAATCAAATTAATTAAATATTATTACTTATTTTTATTAAGATATTTTCTAGTAAAATAATTTCACTTTCACTAAGATCACTTAATAATTTCTCTTCCCAATCAGTTGCAGTTGAAAATATATCATCTTTAATTGATTTTGCATAATCAGTTAAATAAATACAATACTTACGTTTATCTAATGGATTTTGCTCTATCCTAACAAGATTTAAACTTAAAAGTTTGTTTACACTCCTAGTTGTTGTTGCTTTATCCATTTTAACTAAATGTGTTAATTCATCATGACTTAATCCATCTTTAAGATATAAATTAATTAAATATTGATATTGTCCAAAGCCAATATGATATTTTAAATAGTTAGTCGTTAAATAATTTGCACCACTTCGATGTATTAAACTTATCTTATTTCCTATAGATAACTTATTTGTATTATTCATATAATTACTCTTTTCTATATATTGTTATTGTACATTATATCTAAAAATAATCAATCTATTATTTTATTTCTACTAAATCCTCTTTATGACTTTTATCTAAATGTCTAAATTCAAAAATTATTGCAATTGCTGAAACTGTTACTGCCATTAAATCGGCAATTGGACCTGACCACCATACACCATCTAATCCCCAAATTGTTGGGAAAAATAAGAAGCATGGAACTAGAAATATTACTTGGCGAGTAAGACCTATTAACATAGCTTTTTTCGCTTTACCAATTGATTGAAAATAATTAGATGTTGCCATTTGAATACCAATTATAGGCATTGATAATAAATATATTTTAATTCCATTTACTGCAAGTTCAGTTAACTTAGGATCTTTATTAAACATTGAAATCGCAAATTCTGGAAATGTTTGTACTAATAAAAAGCTTAAAGTTAAAAATATAAAACACAATATTATTGTATACATAAATACTTTTTTAACACGATCATAATTTTTAGCGCCATAATTATAACCAATAATAGGTGCAGCACCTTGATTTAAACCAAAAATTGGCATAATAAAGATTGTATAAACTGAAACAATAACACTCATTGCACCAATGGCCAAGTCACCACCATGTAATAATAAGGCTTTATTTGCAAGAACTTGAACTAAACTTCCTGCAAGTTGCATACAAAATGGAGCCATACCAATAGCTAATATAACTTTAACTATCTTGAAATCTATTTTTAAAGATTTTCTTTGAATTTTGATTTTTGACTTATCACTTCTAGAAAAATAATTTACAACCCAAATAGAAGCAATAAATTGTGATAATACTGTAGCATATGCTGCACCTTGTATTCCCATATCAAATGTGAAGATAAATAATGGGTCAATTACTATATTGATAATAGCACCAATAATCATTGTAAACATTGCGATATTAGGATTTCCGTCACTAGATATTGAATGATTTAAACCAAACGCAATTAAATTAAAGACAGTACCAAACATTAATGGTCTTAAATACAATAATGCATAAACTGAAGTATTTTCTGTAGCACCAAATAATGTCACAATATCATTTGCGAATACATTACCAAATATAGCAATTAAGATACTTATAAATACTATACATAAAAATCCATTATTTAATATTTTTTGAGCTTTTCCTATTTCTTTTTTACCTAAGGCAATTGAAATTGATGCGGAAGTACCAATTCCTATCAACATTCCAAAACCTGTAATAATTGATGTTATTGGCATTGTAATACCAACACCTGAAATTGCAAGTCCACCAACTTCTGCGATTTGCCCAATGTACATTCTATCTATTACATTGTAAAGCATATTAACTACCATTCCAATAATTGCAGGAATAGAATATTTAATTAATAACTTCCCTATCTTTTCGGTACCTAAACTATTGTTTTTATTGTCTATCATATGTGTCTCCTTATTTTGTTGCGATTGCAACGATATACAGAATACCACACTTTCGTTGCATATGCAACAATATTCGTTAAAAAAAGATAGAAATTAATCTATCTTATTTATTAACTATTTTGTAACAGGATTTTCTTTAGTTACAGCATAATGTCCTGCAACATATCCAAATGTACAAGCATCAGCATCAGCATTTGATCCAAGTCTGTTTGTACCATGAATTCCACCTGTAATTTCACCTGCTGCATATAAATTATCAATGATATTTCCATCAACATCTTTAACTTGTGCATTAGTGGTAATACTTAATCCACCCATTGTATGGTGAACTGAAGGCCATTGAGGTATAGCATAATATGGACCTTGTGTAATTGGAAGCATTGTATCAGACATTACTTTTTCAAAATCAGCATCAACACCTGATTCAATATATGAGTTATGAGCATCAATTGTTGCTTGTAAAGTTTCAGCAGTTAAATTAACACTTGCACCTTGATATTGTTGAGCATTGATAAGAGTTACTAATTCTTCAATAGTATCAGCTTTAAAAATACGTCCTGCAGCAATTCCTTTTTCGATATCTTCATCAGTTGAAAATGAAACGATTTCTTTTGTAAAGATTGAGAATGTAGAAGTACCACCTGTAGCAACAGCAGCATTTGCACATACATCACGTCTTTCACCTTCATTAACATAACGATTTCCATCTTGGTCAACATAAATAACTCCGTATGAAGGACCAGTAAATGGCATAACAGCCACTGTATCTAATACACCAGTATTAGGATCAGCCCATGGGTAACGTTGGATATAATCCATGTGAAGTGTATCAGCACCTAAATCCATTGCCATTTGTAAACCTTCGCCTGTAGCACTAACAGCATTTGTTGTAGGAATATCAGCTGTTAATTTTTCATCATATAATAAACGCATTTCAACATTAGCACTAAAACCACCTGTTGCTAAAATAACACCTTGATTTGCTTTATAATTTTTTAATCCATCTTGAGTTGCAACCTGAATTCCAACTACTGTATTTTCTACTTTATAAATTTGAACCATTTTTGCATTTGTTTCAACAACAGCATCAGTTTGTTCTACTAAAGTTTTTTGTACTTCAACAATATCTGATCCAATTGAATTTTCTGTAACATAAGTTCTGTAACCATAATGACCACCAGGTCTTGCTAAAGTATCACGAATAACAAGTCCTGCACTTAATAATTTATTAAAATAAATTGGTGAACCATTAACCATAACAGATACTAATTCTTCGATAGGCTCATTGTCTCCACCTTTAATAGTATCTTCGATATGTTGCTGTGCAGTATCTGGCACTAAATCAAATTTTTCTTGTAATTCTGCTGCTGCATCACTTGTATATGATGCATATTGACCACCATTGATAGCACTATTACCACCAACAACAGGCATTTTTTCTACTAATAAAGTATCAGCTCCAGCCTCAGCTGCAGTATGTGTTGCTGCAAGTCCTGCAAATCCTCCACCTACAACTATTACATCAACTTCTTTGTCCCAAGTAGTGGGAACTTCATTATTTGTTAATTCAGCATTGAATACATCAACTGTTTCAACTTCTGCCGAAAAATCTGCAACATTTCCACCAGCTTGTTCAATTGCTTGTTTAACACCATCAACAATACCTTCACTTGTGCGTGTTGCACCAGAGATTGCATCAACCATAATACTTTGTGAAGCAACGATTGCTGCTGGTAATGTAGTTAAAGCACCTTCTGCAATTGTTGGTGTTTCTGTGTTTTCACCGATTACAACACTTGTGATTTTACCACCCTCAAACGTTGTATCTACTGTTAATCCTTCAAACATACCTGTTGTTACCACAGAATATGTACCATCCTTAGCTCCTACTACTGCATCTTCTTTTGGTTTAGTGCAACCAACAAGTGCGAACACTAATAATGAGCATAAAACTAAACTAAAAACTTTTTTTGTCATTTTCATTTTTCTTTCCTCCCACTAAATTATAGCACTTATTAATTCTTTCGCAAGCGCATACGCCAGCTTAACACTATAAAAACACTATGTAAATTATTACTTTTCATAAATGATTTATGTTTCTTACAAAATGCAATTTAATTCATTAATAATTTCACAAGTAAGCTTTATTCCTGTTTTATTCTCTTAAAAATGTGAACTTATTTAAATAATAAAAACAGATTTAATATCTTAATCTGTTTTTATTATCTATTTATTCTCTAAAATCCATTCAATTTCTGCATCGACACCCTTACGATAATTATCATGATTATGTTCTATTTCAATATTTGGACAATATGCATCACCCTCATAATCTTTAATTCCTTCATAATACTGTTTTGAATAGTGTCCATAAAATTCGTGATTAATTAATTCAAAATCTTCTAAGCCTCCATAAAAATTCACATTACCACCTGTTAGACTACCGACTGTTGTACTATTAAGTTTTTCATCTATTTGAAATATACTTATCACTCCTGCTGAAAAAGTTTGTGTACCAATAAGAGTAAACACTTCAAATTCTAATTCATTTTGTAGTTTATCCAACATTTTAACTAATGGTTTTATTACATTTTTATACCCACCTGAATTATAACGCAAATCAATAATAACATTTTGATAATTGCCACTAGATATCTCTTGTTTCATATTTTCGGCAAATACTTTCATCGATAAATTTTTGTCTTCATAGCATGTATTATATTGAATAAAATAATTATTTTCATCAAGTTTTTGTCCATGATAATTAGTATCATCTTCTCCTGTTATATGATTAAATTTATAATCATAAGATAATACACTCATTGATTCTTCTAATTGTAACATTGTTTTTATTACAACATCACTTATGACACCCTCACTATTTTCTAAACTAAAAATAACATCTTCATTATCCCCTACAATATTTAAGAATTGAAATGCTGTTTTAAACCTAATATCTGTTTCAAATATATAATTACTCCAAACAAAATTTTCAAATGATATTATATTTTGAAATAAATTTGAAACTTCATCAATTCTCATTCCATTTACTGCAACTAATTTTGATGATAAATGTTCCCTATTTTCACCATTGATCATCGTTATATACCAACCATCACTAAAAAATTTCACGTCTACCCCAAGTAAATCATCTTCACTTGCAAAGCGTACAATATTTGTATGCGCATCGCCTACTAAAGACAATAAATAATTCAATGAATAATAAAAATCATCTTCATTCATTTCAGGTGTTAGTTTAGCTATTTTTATTATTTCGCCAACAAATTCTTCTGGCGTTACATTAAAAAACAAGTTTTTATGACCCTCTTTTAATGTTTGATAAAAATACAATAAATCTTGTAGTTTATCATTTTGTTCAATATTTTCTATTTCACTTAATAATAACAAATCACTATTTGTTGTATCTACTTTACTACATCCAAAACATGCAAAGCTTATTGATAATACTAATAATAATTTAACTATTCTTTTCATATATATATGTCTCCATTTTAACTAATTATAACCATATATCAATTTAATTATTTCATAAGTTCATTATATCACAATATTAATAATAAAAATAATATCAATTATTATCTTTTTATATGATTAAAGTTAAAAAGATAAATATTATATTCCATTATAGATCTATTTAGTTTATAATTAATAACTGACACATTAGGAGTATACATATGAAAACATTAAAAAACAAAAATTTTTATAAATTCTTAATTCCATCACTAATTGGTATTTTATTATTTATAACCCCTATTAAAGATGGAACTAATTTCACAATTCCAATTGCCTTAATAGCTAATTCATTATTAGATTTAATTCAAAATTATACAACAGACATTATCTTTTCATTAATTATGATAAGTACAATTATTACATGTCTTAATAAGTTGTTTAAATTTGAATTATTTAAACAAAGTAAAACATTAAATAACTTATTTAATCCAACACCATTTTGGTTTATTACACGTTTAGTTGGTGCCTTAATTATTATCTTATTTTATTTTAATTTAGGTCCATCATTTATTATATCAGCAGATACTAGTGGCTTAATAATTAATGACTTAATGCCAATATTATTATGTGTATTTTTATTAGCAGGAATGTTATTACCATTATTATTAAATTATGGCTTAATGGATTTCTTTGGTGTCTTACTTATTAAAGTTATGCGCCCTGTATTTAATCTTCCAGGTAGAAGTGCTATTGATTGTATTGCTTCATGGCTTGGTGATGGATCAATTGGAGTATTGTTAACTGCAAAGCAATATGAACAAGGCTTTTATAGTAAAAGAGAAGCATGTGTTATAGCTACAACATTTTCTGCTGTTTCTATCACATTTGCACTTGTTGTACTAAGTGAAGTAGGTCTTGAAGCATACTTTATACCATTTTATCTTACCGTAGCACTTGCCGGTATTGTAGCAGCCATTATTGTTCCAAAACTTGCACCACTATCTAAAATTCCAGATACTTATTTAGGTAATCATGATACTATTGATGAATCAATTCCAAATGATACTACTGCAATTAAATATGCATTAGATAAAGCAATAAATAGTGCACAAAATTCACTTAGTTTAAAGCAATTTATTATTGAAGGATTAAAAAATGTAATGGACATGTATTTTCAAGTATTACCTGTTATTTTAGCCTTTGGTACTATTACTTTAATTATCGCAACATATACACCAGTATTTAAAATATTAGGATTACCATTTATACCTATTTATTATCTATTAGGTATACCTGAAGCACAACTTGCATCACAAACTGTTATAGTAGGATTTGCCGACATGTTTTTACCATCAATTATGGCACATGAAATCACTTCTGATTTAACGCGTTTTGTAATAGCAACAACATCTGTTGTCCAGTTAATTTACATGTCAGAAATTGGTAGTATTATTTTAGGTAGTAGTATTGATATTTCAATCAAAGATTTATTCATTATTTTTATTCAAAGAACACTTGTTACCCTACCAATTATTGCAATTGTAGGTCATATATTATTTTAATAGCTTAAGCACTTAACTAGTTTACTTAAAATTAGAAAAGTGCTTTTTTATTACCTTGATATCTAAAAAATGCAAACTAAATTAATAGTTTGCATTTTTACTATTTACTAATCAAATAAATTGATTATCGTTTTACTATTTACTTCAACCATTCCAAGATCAGACATTTTCACATTAGGAATAACTGGTAGTGCTAATGTAACTATTCTTAATAATGGATTCGA